>JALUZN010000411.1 GCA_027011835.1 Draconibacterium sp.
GAAATTAAATAATCAGAAAACAATGAAAGCAGGAATAGGATTTAGAAAAGAATTTGCAGAAGAGTTTCTTTCGGGCTCGGCCATTCATCCGGGGTTTGTTGAACTTGCCCCCGAGAATTGGATGAATATTGGCGGGTACTGGAAAAAACAGTTAAAACAACTTGCCGAAATGTATTCGATTACAAGTCACGGGCTTTCGTTATCAATTGGCAGTCCCGAAGAGTTGGATATGAAATTTCTAAAAAATATAAAGCAGTTTCTTGCTGATTATGACATCGAAATTTATTCGGAACATTTAAGTTTTTCGAAATGCGACAACGCCCACTTATACGATCTGTTGCCCATTCCGTTTCGCGAAGATGCAATTAAGCATGTTGCACGGCGCATTCGCCAGGTTCAGGATTATTTAGGTCGACAAATTGCCATCGAAAATGTATCGTATTACACACCGGTGGCTGCCGAAATGGACGAAGCAACTTTTATTTCGGCTATTGTTGAAGAGGCAGGTTGTAAAATGCTGCTCGATGTAAATAATGTTTTTGTGAATGCATTTAATCACAACTATAATGCAAAAGAGTTTATTGGCAATTTACCTCTCGATAAAATCCAATACATCCACATGGCGGGGCATACAAAAGTTGCCGACGACTTAATTATCGACACGCACGGCGAAGCAATTATCGACCCGGTTTACGAACTGTTTGAATGGACATTGGAAAGAGTTGAACCTGTTCCGGTTTTATTGGAACGCGATTTTAATATCCCCGAATTAAACGAGTTACAACGCGAGCTAAGCAGCCTCGAAGCTATTATGAACAAAAAATGGGAGACAAACAATGTTATTGAAAACAGAAACATATAATCAGCAAAACAAATTTGTAGAGTACTGTAGGAATGGAAAAGAAGTATCTATTTTGGGAGCAGTTCCCGAGCGCCTTCTACACTATCGCCGGCTGGTTTTTAATGTGATTAAAGATACACTTGAAACAACATTCCCCATTGCATCTCAATACATCGACAGCAAAATATGGGACGAAATGGTTTATACTTTTTTTAGCACACATAAATGCAGCGACCCGCAAGTGTGGAGAATGCCTAATGAATTTGTGGGTTTTTGTGAGGCGGAAAATTACAGCGATAAATTTACAATTCCGTTTTTAAACGACTTGCTCCTTTTCGAATGGATGGAGGTGGAGATGTATATGATGGAAGACATTGAATATCCGGTAAGTATAAACACCCCCATTCTTTTACAAAGTAAGATTGCCGTTAATCCGGAACACAAAATTATAAAACTCGAATACCCCGTTCATATGGAAAAACCTTTTGATACTGTAGATAAAAAGGGGAACTATTTCTTGCTTCTTTTTCGCGAGAAGGAGTCGGGGCGAGTGCAATTTCTAAACCTGTCGGTACTATTTGCCTTTTTAATTGAAAACATTTCGATGGAAGAAAAAACGTTGGAAGAGATTTTAAACGATATTCTCTATCTGTTTGGCATAAACGATTTAAAAATGCTGCAAACAAAAGTGTTCAAATTTTTGGAAAAGTTAAAAACACAGGGTTTTGTTTTAGGGTCACTTAAAAGTTAAAATTCTCTGTTATTCTGCTTATAAACAGACTTATCCTTTAACTCACAAAGTATTAATCATATAAAATAAAATGCTATGAAAACATTAATGGAAAAGCTACGCACAATTGCGGGCAAACTCGACAGTCTTATTTTGTTACTCCTCCGCTTAACATTAGCGTATGGATTTTATGTGCCGGCCAAAATGAAATGGAACGATATTCATGCCATTGGCAGCTGGTTCGAAAGTATGGGGTATCCGTTTCCATACCTAAATGCCTATTTGGCCGGTATTACCGAAGTTGCCGGAGTAATTCTTCTTTTGCTCGGCCTGGGAACACGAATTATATCGTTACCACTGATAGTTGTTATGTTGGTGGCTATTTTCACTGTACATATCGGAAATGGTTTCGAAGCAGGAAATAACGGTTTTGAGATTCCGTTTTATTATATGCTGATGCTTGGTAGTTTGGTCGTTTTTGGCGGGGGTAAATATAGTGTAGAGTATTTCGTTTGCAAACGCAAACAGTAACCAGACTCGCGCAAATTATATAATTCCGGACTGAAATTGATTTGCCTGCAAAAAGAAGGATTGAGTATAGCGTGTATCTAATTGTTTTTTCGCAAACCCTATTTAAATCGGTTCAACATAATGGCATCAATAATTTGAGCCATCTTTTTGGGCGACTCTATTAATTTGAGGTAAGCGTGATTCGATTTCTCTCTTTTTGCCCAGTGGTTGTCTCCATTCTCTTCAACCACACATTTCCCTCCTTCAATTTTTTCCCAATATGTTCCAACTCCGCCAATTACAGCATATAAAACTGCTGTTTGGTCGAACGACGAATTGGGCAAAATTGCACCATTGAACTTTGCTTTTATCCATGGTGCATGTCCGCTGTAATAAAGAAATCCCTGATACAGCGGTGTGTTCTTATCAATTTCGTTAAATACCTCACCCGTTTTTATCTGCTCGCCCAATTCAAATCCCGAAAAAACAATAGGTGTTTCGAGGTGTTCAATTACAAATTTTGTAATGCCCGGCATATTTCCGTTAAAATTCCATTCGTTTTTCCCTTTGGGGAAATGGCCTCCCATAATAACAAACTCGTTAACTTTTTTTGAAATTAACTCTAATCCGTTTAAGGGCGAATTCGAATCGGGTTGCGATTCAATTAGTCGTTTAATATTTAACAACGGCCCAACGGCAACAATAGTAACGCTTGTATCTTCGCTTGCTGCTAAAATTTTACGATACAGCTGCGTGGCATCCGGAACATCGTTGTACGTTAATTTATATTCGAAATTATCGGCAATTACTTTGTTGTATTGTAAGTCGGAAGTAGTTAATTTATCTTTTCTTGTTCCAATTGGAATGTTGGGGTGAAGGTAAAACCGGTTAACAGCATCGATTGCCGGAACAGCGTATTTATCGGTTCCCCAATTCATTATGGCGAGGAGGTCGCAATCGCCGCTTTCAATAAAATTATGAAGCATAACTAAAGCTCCTAAATCATCGGCATCGCCGCCAATATCGGTATCAAAAATTATTTTTGTTTGCGCTTGTACTCCTGCAACATTCCATAAAAACAGAAGCAGTACAACAAATTTTAGAGGAGTATTTTTCATACGTTTAAAATTTAGAATCAAGATACAAGACACAAGACAAGAAAAGTTGTGCACTAACTTAATCATGCTCCTGTGTGTGAAATCTTTTATCATGAAGGTTTCATTCTGAATAGTTTTAAATACAATTAGTCGTTTAGCGTTCCTTGCTGACTAAGCAAGATTGCAAACGGGCGAGTGCTTGGAAATTCTGACATGATAATAATGATAATAACGGTAATGGGTACACTTAACAGCATCCCAATTATTCCACCAATTACACCCCAAATTGCAAGGGTAAGAAAAACAACTAAAGGGCTTATATTGAGGGTGTTCCCCATTAGTCTCGGCTCAATAAAATTACCTACAACCATTTGAATTGCTCCCACAATTCCAAGAACTAAAAACCCGGGCATAAATTCACCAAACTGCAGAACGGCAAAAATAACCGGAAATCCGGTGGCAATAAGCGAGCCAACTGTAGGGATAAAATTCAACACAAAAATAAGAAACGCCCAAAACAACGGTGCGTCGATACCAATTAAAAGAAGTGCAAAGTAGCTCAGAAAACCGGTTAAAAGACTTGTTAATGTTTTAAGTGCAATGTAGCGGCCAATCGAATGGTCTATTTTATCAACCAGGTTTTTTACATGGTTATATTTCTTTTTGTCGGGGTACATTGCTTTTAGCTTTTGGGGGAAAATAGGCTCCTCTAAAAGAATAAATGCCAAATAGAGTAGTACTGTAAATGTATTTCCAAAAAGAGCAGTGAGTGCCGAAAGCAACGATGAAAGCAGAACACCGAAATTCATATTTTTTGCATGCTCGGTTAAAATTGAAAATAAATCGATGTTGAATTGCCTATTAATTGCATTGGCAATTCGGGTAATGTTTGCTTCGTAAACAGGAAGTGTTTGCGATAACTCTTGAATATTAACCGTAATCATTTGAACTGTAAGTGCCAGAAAACTGAGAATGATTAACGAAGAAAACAATGTGAGTAACCATTTGGGCCATTTGCTAATAAATTTTACTTTCGTCAGAATTTTTTTAATTACGCGAATGAGCACCCAAAAAAGAACAGCAAGAATAAACGGAATAATTATCGATTGTGCATAAATAAGAACCACAACAGTTGTAACGATAATAAGGAATACATAAATTTTTTTTGTTGTTTCCATACGGTTGGATTTAATTCTTGCAAAATACAAATGATTTTTTAGAAGTAAAGAATATTGTTGATTCATTTTTTTCAGAACCTGTCAGTAAAAAAAATCATTTACAATAGTATAAAATTCTATAACTTTTCCTAAATTTGACACATGATTCAATCGTATCAATGTCCGGTTTTCTTTTACCTTGGGATGCCTGAGTGTCTCGATGATGATTCTGTTTCTCATTAGTTGCAGCTCTGCAACACTTTCTAATCCATTGTTCTTCTGTCCTATCCGTACAGGTTTTTTTAAATAAAACCAGTTACTGCGTAGAATTTGAATCAGGATTCATAAAATTTTAAAAATGAAGGTTTCATCCGGCAAAAGGGGTGATGTTGTTCGTGCCGACTGTTTTGTTGAAGTAATAAACAGACCGGGTTCACCCAATAAAATTGTACTAAAAAGTAAAGTAAAAGCTCTTTTTGGAAAATCGATTGAAGAGCTTGTGCAAAAAATGTTGGCTTTTTATGAGATAAATGGCGTTGAAGTTTTGGTTGAAGACTCAGGTGCATTACCGTTTGCACTTGCCGCCAGAATTGAAAAAGCTTTTCAAAAATATTCGCGGAGCAGCAAGCAGTTTGTTTTCGATATGCTTCCCGAAAACCAATACACTATTCCGGGAAATCGGTACCGGCGCTCACGGCTTTATATTCCGGGCAATAATCCGAAAATGATGGTTAATGCAGGAATTTATGGTAGCGATGCCATAATTCTCGATTTGGAAGATTCCGTGTCGCCGGAGAAAAAGGAAGAGGCGCGTATTCTCGTGCGTAACGCACTTTGCCAAATCGATTTTAAAGGAGCCGAACGAATGGTGCGCATCAACCAGCTACCGGCAGGGTTGACCGACCTCGAATATATTGTTCCCTATAATGTGCACACTGTTTTAATTCCGAAATGTGAGTTGCCGGAACAGGTTATTCAGGTTGCTGAAAAGATTCAGCAGATTTCAGCTGGTAACAACTCTGTTTATTTGATGCCGATAATTGAGAGTGCTCTTGGTGTTGAAAAGGCCTATCAAATTGCAACTGCATCGCCAAGTATTGTTGCGCTGGCAATCGGTCTCGAAGATTACACTGCCGACCTTGGCGTGCAGCGCACCACACAGGCAACCGAGTCGTTTTACGCCCGAAGCCGTATTGTGAATGCTGCCCGTGCCGCGGGAATTCAGCCCATCGATTCGGTATTTTCCGATTTCGAAAATGGCGAAAAAGTTTTAAACGCTGCCCACGAGTCGAAAGCGATGGGATTTGCAGGAATGGGGTGTATTCACCCGGTCCAGGTGGAGTGGGTAAACCGCGGATTTTCGCCTTCCGGAAAAGAGATAGAAAAGGCACAAAAAATAGTACTTGCTTTCGAGAAAGCGCAAAAAGAGGGCAGGGCAGTGGTTGCAATCGGTTCGAAAATGGTTGACCCGCCTGTGGTAAAAAGGGCACTGAAAACTGTAAACGATGCATTGGTTTTTGGATTAATAGAAAAAGAGTGGAGGAGTTTGTATGAAAACTAAACTGATACAAAATGCTGCCGGACGATGGGTTCCTGAAATTGTAAATGGCAGGCAGACAATTCCTTTTAAAGGCGTGGGAAAATATAAACCAACCGCCAAAAAATATGCCCCTGCAATCTCATCGTGTGCCGATTTTCCCGCCGACGGGAATAAACTCGTCTCTTCGTTAAAAGTTGCGTTGGTAAAAGCCGGGCTTGCCGATGGAATGACCATTTCGACTCACCACCATTTCCGTAATGGCGATTTAATTGCTAATCAGGTTTTTGATATTGCCAAAGAGTTGGGGGTAAAAAACCTGGTTTGGTTTCCTTCGGCATCATTTCCTTGTCACGAACATTTAATTCCCTATCTCGAAGATGGTACAATCCATCATGTCGAGGGAAGTATGAACGGGCCGCTTGGGAGATTTGCTTCCGAAGGAAAAATGAAAGGAATGGCAGTTTTACGCTCGCACGGCGGTAGATACCAGGCCATTCAAGACGGTGAGGTGAAAATAGACATTGCGGTAATTGCCGCGCCAACCGCCGATTTCTTTGGTAATGCAACCGGCGACCGTGGCGATGCAGCCTGTGGGCTGTTGGGGTTTGCACTGGCTGATTCGCAATATGCCGAAAAGGTAATAGTGGCAACCGATAATCTGGTGCCGTTCCCGTGTGTCCCCTGGCAAATTCAGGGAAATTATGTCGATTATGTGGTGCAGGTTGAAAAGATTGGAATTCCCGAAAAAATTGTTTCCGGCACAACACGAATTACCAAAAGCCCCGACAGACTTTATATTGCACGGTTAACAGCAGAGTTCTGCAATGCCACCGGATTGATTTACGATGGTTTTTCGTTTCAGGTGGGAGCCGGCGGAACATCGCTTTCCATCGGATTGTATTTTCAGGATATACTGCGAAAAACCGGAAGGAAGGCGCGTTTTATCCGGGCCGGCAGCAATAAGTACGCGGTGAAAATGCTCGAAGAGGGACTCACCGATTACATCCTCGATGGACAAACTTTCGACCTCGAAGGCGTTCGTTCCATGCGCGAAAATGCGAACCATGTAAACACCAGCCCTTTCACAAGCTACAATTACCACGGCAAAGGAAATTTTGCTCAATTGGTTGATGTGGTAATTCTGGGAGCCACCGAAGTAGATTTAAATTTTAATGCCAATGTGGTAACCCATTCCGACGGATATATGCTGCACGGAATTGGCGGTTGGCAGAACTGCCTCTTTTCGAAATGCGTTATTCTTCCCGTTCCACTGTTTCGCGACCGCATTCCGGTTGTTGTCGATGAGGTTACAACACTCTGCGGCCCCGGTGAACTAATTGATGTAATTGTAACCGAGCGCGGCATTGCAATTAATCCGAAACGTATCGATTTAATTGAAAAGGCAAAACGAACAAATTTGCCGGTAAGAACTATTCGGGAACTTAAAGAGGAGGCGGAGAAAATTTGTGGTCAGCCCGAAAAACCAACCCTTACCGATAAAATTATTGGAGTGGTAAAATGGGTGGATGGAACTGTAATCGACTCCATAAAACAGGTGAAAACTTAACGATAAAACTTATAATTATGAAACGAACAATTGTAACACTGCCCGGCGATGGAATTGGAAGAACCGTTCTCGAAGAGGCAATTCGTGTTCTCGAAGCCGTCGGTTTTGAGGCCGATTATGTTGAAGGCGACATTGGCTGGGAATTTTGGTGTAACGAAGGAGACCCGCTTCCCAATCGCACAATTCGGTTAATTGAGGAACACAAAATTGCACTCTTTGGTGCAATTACATCGAAACCCAAGGAGGAGGCTTTTAATGAACTTGCCCCGCACCTCAAAGAGAATGGATTAATTTATTCAAGCCCCATTGTTGCACTGCGCCAGTATTTTAACCTCGATATTTGCCTGCGACCGTGCCGCACTTACAAAGGCAATCCACTCAATTTTATCCGACGGGGAGCAAATAATACTATCGAAGAACCTGAGGTTGATGTGGCAATTTTTAGGCAAAATACCGAAGGTTTATACGGGGGAGTGGAGTGGAGCAATCCACCGAAAAAGGTTTACGAAGCATTGCTCACGCACCCGCGGTTCGTTAAAAATTTTGGCGATGTTCCTGTTGAAGAGCTCTCTGTTTCAACGCGTATTTTTACGAAAAAAGCCACGTCCCGCATTCTGAAAGCTGCTTTCGGTCACGCTAAAAAGTACGGATACAAATCGGTTACGGTTTGCGAAAAACCAAATGTAATTCGCGAAACATCGGGGATGATGTATAAAATGGCGCGCGAAATTCGCGACGCTGAATTCCCCGGAATAGAGTTGTGGAATACCAACATTGACGCGCAGATGATGTGGCTCACAAAAAATCCGGAAAATTACGGGGTAATTGTTGCCGGAAATATGTTTGGCGATATTGTCTCCGATGGTTTTGCAGGGTTAATCGGAGGACTCGGGTTTGCTTGCTCGGCGCAGGTAAATCCCGAAACCGGTATCGGCGTTTTTGAACCTACACACGGCTCGGCACCAAAATATGCCGGCTTCCCGGAGTCGATTGTAAACCCGATTGCCATGATTGAATCGGCCTGCATGATGCTCGACCACATCGACGAGCAGGACTTTGCAAGGAAAATAAGAAAGGCAATTGCCCAAGTGATTGAAGAGGGCAGTGTACAAACCTACGATATGAAAAAAATGACCGGCAGCCAAGAGGCGATTAAAAAAGGAGCTGCCACAACCCGGCAAATGGCCGATGCAATTATTGCAAAATTGGGTTAATATAAAATTTAAAAGTGATGGAAAATGTTTTTGAATTGTGGCCGGAGTTGGATTGGATTACCAACGATGAATTGAGAGAAAAGACAGCCAAAACCTGGCAGTTGGCTTTGCAACGGAGTGTTTTATCAGCTGACGATTTAAACCGCATTCCGTTTACATTGCTCTGTGGCCCCGACTTGAAGGTCTCGTTTATGGCACACAAACGGGCGGTGGTACATATTGCTCGCGATGCAGGCCGAAAAGTAGGCGAATTTTTCAAAGAGGAGCTGCCCGTAAATATGGATGTGTTAATTGCAGGTGCAATTCTTGCTGATGTTGGGAAATTACTGGAATATGTTTTAGATGAAAATGGGAATGCTATTCAGGGAGATTATGGAAAATATTTGCGCCACCCGTTTTCTGGAGTTGCTTTAGCCGAGGAGTGTGGTGTGCCACCGGGGGTTTGCCACATTATTGCAACCCATGCCGGCGAGGGCGACATGGTAAAACGTACCACCGAGGCGTACCTCGTGCATCATGCCGATTTTATGACATTTCTGCCTTTTAAAGACCGTTTAAAAATTTAATTTTTTTGAATTATGACGATTATTGAAAAGATACTGGCAAATCATTCGGGAAAGAAAAAAGTGGTTCCGGGTGAGATTCTAGATGTGCAGATTGATGTGCGTCTGGCCCGCGATTTTGGCGGGGCAAACGTGGTGAAAAATTTGGTTGACAACCAACTTTCCGTTTCGAACCCCGAAAAAACATGGTTTACTTTCGATTGTAATCCAACCGGCTCCGACCAAAAATATGCTGCAAACCAGCAGACCTGCCGGTTGTTTGCCCGAAACAACCAGATTGAAGTGTACGATATAAATTCGGGAATAGGTACGCATCTTGCAATCGACGAGGGGCTGGCAGTTCCGGGGAGTACAGTGGTTTCAACCGATTCTCATGCAAATATTCTCGGGGCAATCGGGAGTTTTGGGCAGGGAATGGGCGACCGCGACATTGCGGCAGCCTGGGCAAACGGAACGGTTTGGTTTAAAGTGCCAAAATCGGTAAAAATTATTTTAACAGGAGAAATGCCGGCTGGTGTTTACGCCAAAGATTTGGTGCTGGCACTGCTGCGAAAATTTGGGGCAAATTCGTTGCTCGGCTATTCGGTTGAGCTATCCGGCGAACCGGTTGAAAAATTATCGCTGAGCGACAGAATAACTATTTCGTCGATGGCTACCGAAATGGGTGCAATTGCACTTCTGATTCCTCCTTCAGCAGAGATAATTCAATTCTCGGAGAAGCGTTCAGGAAAAAAAGTTACGCCTGTTTTTGCCGATGATAGCGCAAATTACGAGCAGGTTTTTGAATTTGACCTCACCACCATTCAACCGCAGATTTCGATGCCGGGGAAACCACACGATGTGAAAAATGTTGATGAGGTGAAAGGGGTGAAAATCGATTCGGCGTTTATTGGAAGCTGTACAAACGGTAGAATTGAAGATATGCGTGTGGCGGCAAAAATTCTGAAAGGGAAAAAAACAGCTCCGGGAGTGGTTTTAAAAATTGTTCCTGCCACCGACGAAGTCTGGCGTCAGTGTCTCGACGAAGGTATCCTGAAAATTTTTAAGGATGCCGGGGTTTTGGTTGGAAATGCCGGTTGTGCCGGTTGTGCTGCCGGGCAAATTGGGCAGAACGGACCGGGCGAAGTAACTGTCAGCACGGGTAACCGGAACTTTACTGGCAAGCAGGGAAAGGGTGATGTTTTTCTCGCTTCGCCGGCAACAGCAACAGCTTCGGCAATTGCAGGGTACATAACTACCGAAAGTGCCATTCCCGAAAAACCTGCTGCGTTTATTCCGAAAAATAAGGAGTCTCATACAACTAAAAAGAGTGAAAACAGGAGCGATGTGCCAACTGTAATAGAGGGGAAAGTGTGGATTATTGACGAGGACAATATCGATACTGATATGATATTTCATAACCAGCACCTCACGGTAACCGACATTAACGAAATGGGGCAATATACGTTTGGAAACCTGAAAGGCTGGGAAGATTTTGCAAGGAAATCGAGGCCCGGAGATATCATTATTACGGGTAAGAATTTTGGTGCCGGAAGCTCGCGCCAGCAGGCGGTCGATTGTTTCAAGTCGTTGAAAAATCAGGCCATTCTAGCAAAATCGTTTGGGGCAATTTATGAGCGGAATGCAATTAATGCAGCATTCCCCGTGTTAACGTACACCGATTTATCGGAGTTGGAATTGATAAATCGCGACTGGGTGAAAATTAATTTTGAAACGGGTTGCATCCAAAATACCGAAACCGGAAAACAGATTTTTATTAAACCATTTTCCAAAGTTCAGATGCAGATTTATAAAAAAGGAGGGTTGTTGGGTTAGAATTGACAGCAAACAGAGTTAGCTTGTATTATTCATAAAGCAGGTTCGTAACAGGGAGAGGTGAAACATAAAAATTGTAACACATTCAAAATAAAATAAAATGGCTGGAAAAACTTATGTTGAGAAAATTCTGAAAGCGAAAACAGGAGAGATTGTTTTCAGAAAGCCCGATTTAATTCTGACCCACGACAATACTTCGAGTATTGAGACGATTTTCAGAAAAATGGGGGGAGAAAAAGTTGCCGATTTGACCCAGTTGTTTGTGGTGCTCGACCATAATGCACCGCCAACAAATGCAAATTTGTCTAATAAATATCAGAGCATCCGAAGTTTTGTGAAGGAGCAGGGTGTTGAGAAATTTCATGATGTGGGCAATGGAATTTGCCATCAGATAATGACAAATTATGCGCGCCCCGGAATGATAATTACCGGGAGCGACAGCCACACTTGTACTGCCGGCGCATTTAATACGTTGGCAGCAGGAGTTGATAGAACCGAGGCAGCAGGAATTTGGAAAACAGGAGAGACATGGTTTCGGGTGCCCGAATCAATAAAAATAACGTTTACCGGAGAGTTGCAAAATCACGTGTCGGCAAAAGATTTGGCACTTTATATTGTCGGCCTTTTGGGGTCCGATGGTGCTAATTATCAGTCGGTCGAATTTCATGGAAAGGGAGTTCGCTCGCTGTCGATTTCCGACCGGATGACCATTGCAAACCTCGCCTCCGAGATGGGTGCTAAAAATGCGGTCTTCCCGCCCGACTCGGTTTTGAACATGTTTTTGGGCGAAGAGGCGCACGGAGTTTGGGCCGATGCTGATGCGCACTATTCAGCCGAATTCAACATTTATTTAAACGAAATTGTTCCGCTGGTAGCTTGCCCTCACAATGTCGATAATGTAAAAACCGTTTCCGATGCGGGGCCGGTTCCGGTGCAGCAGGCACTTATCGGCACTTGTACCAATGGCCGGATTGAGGATTTGCGGGTTGCTGCCCGGATTTTGAAAGGGAAAAAAATTCAGCCCGGATTTCAGTTGCTTGTAACTCCGGCATCGAAAGCGGTCTATCTGCAAGCGATTCGCGAAGGTTTAATTGAAATTCTCGTTCAGGCTGGAGCAAATATTTTGTCGCCTTCGTGTGGCCCGTGTCTCGGAACCGGGCAGGGTATTCCGGCCGACGGTGTGAATGTGGTTTCCACAGCCAATCGAAATTTTAAGGGGAGAATGGGAAATAAAAATGCCAATATCTACCTCGCCTCACCTGAAACGGTTGCCTTTTCTGCACTGCACGGGAAACTGATGAATCCGTTTACAGGTCGTGGCAGCAAGTTGCATATTAGGGAGAAAGAAAACAGTGTAATCGGAATTGCAGAAAATGACCTTCGAAAAGAGAATGGTGTGTGGGATTATTCCGACATTAACAATTTAAATACCGACCAGATGTTTGCGGGAAATCTCACTTATCAGATTAGTAGTGCCGAGCCGAAAGAGATTGCCCCGCACCTGTTTGCAGGGTTCGATACACTATTTGCCAACCGGGTTTCGCAGGGTGATGTAATTGTTTGCGGCGATAATTTTGGATGCGGCAGCTCGCGCGAGCATCCTGCAGTCGGACTCCGGTATGTGGGAATACGGGCAATAATTGCAAAGTCGGTTTCCCGGATATTCTTCCGGTCGGCAATAAATCAGGGGTTGCCAATTATTGTGCTGCCCGATGCCGTCGATTTTTATTCGAAAGGCGATTCGGTGGAGATTGATTTTAAAAACGGAGTTGTAAAAGTGAATAAAACGGAGTTTTCTTTTAACCCTTTGCCCGGGAAACTGATGCGTATTTTAAATGCGGGTGGTTTGGTGAAAAGTTTGGCTGAATGAGTTATAATCAGAAATAAGAATATTGAAAACAGAAATTAAAATTGAAATAAAATGAATAATAAGATTGAAATGAAAGATGTATTAAAAGAGTTGCAAATTGAAGATGTAAACCATGGAATTTGCACAGGAACAACCTGGAAAGAGACAAACGGAAATATTATTGAATCGTTTTCTCCTTCTGATGGCGAACGAATTGCCGGTGTGAAATTGGGAACTAAGGATGATTACCGTGAAGTAGTGAAAACAGCAAAAGGCGCATTCGAATCGTGGAAAATGGTGCCTGCACCAAAACGGGGCGAAATTGTTCGTCAGATTGGCCTCGAGTTGCGGAAATACAAAGAACCGCTGGGGAAACTGGTCTCGTACGAAATGGGAAAAATCCTCCAGGAAGGTTTGGGCGAAGTGCAGGAAATGATTGACATTTGCGACTTCGCCGTGGGCCAGTCGCGGCAGTTGTATGGTTTTACTATGAATTCCGAACGCGAAAAACACCGTATGTACGACCAGTATCATCCGCTTGGAATTGTAGGTGTGGTTTCGGCGTTTAATTTTCCGGTAGCCGTTTGGGCGTGGAATGCAATGATTGCGCTGGTTGCCGGCGATGTGGTAATTTGGAAGCCCTCGTCGAAAGTGGCTCTGTGTGGCGTTGCCGTTCATAAAATAATTGCAGGGGTATTACAAAAAAACAATGTTCCCGAAGGCGTGGTAAACCTTGTTGTGGCCGATTCGAAAGAGCTGGGCAACGAATTCTTTAGTAATAAAGATGTTCCGTTAATTTCGTTTACCGGTTCAACTCCAATTGGTAAAATGGTGAGTCGTTTGGTCGCCGAACGTTTGGGACGGTCGATTCTTGAACTGGGGGGAAATAATGCAATTATTATTACGCCAAACGCAAATATCGAAATGGCGCTCCGGGCAGTTGTTTTTGGTGCAGTAGGAACTTGTGGCCAGCGATGCACTTCAACCCGCCGAATTATTGTTCACGACTCAATTTACGAAGATTTTAAACAGCGACTGGTAAATATTTATACCAAACTACCCATTGGACATGCACTCGATTCGAAAACTTTGGTTGGTCCGCTGACCGATAAAGGTGCTGTACAAAATTTCCTCGATGCAATAGAAAAAGTAAAAGCTGAAGGAGGAAAAATAATTGTGGGTGGAGAGGTTCTCGAAGGTGAAGGATTTGAATCGGGGTGCTTTGTTACGCCGTGTATTGCTGAAGTCGAAAACCATTACGAAATTGTTCAGCAGGAAACTTTTGCACCACTTTTATATATGATTCGCTATTCGGAACTCGACGAAGCAATTGCAATTCATAACGATGTTCCACAAGGATTGTCGTCGGCAATATTCTCGACAAATATGCTCGAAACCGAAACATTTATTTCGCAAAGTGGTTCCGACTGCGGAATTGCAAACATTAATATTGGAACATCGGGAGCCGAAATTGGTGGCGCTTTTGGTGGCGAAAAAGAGACAGGTGGTGGCCGCGAATCGGGTTCCGATGCATGGAAAGCGTACATGCGCCGGCAAACAAATACAATCAATTATGGCACAGAATTGCCATTGGCACAGGGAATTGAATTTGATGTGTGAAAATTGAGTTTATAGGTATATCAAAAGTTGGTTTTTCCGTCATTCTATCCATAGAACTCCTATGGATAGAATGACGAAGATTTTTAAACACTTCTTTAATGATGAACAAAGTATGAAACATATTTTAATTTTTGGAGCAGGCAGGTCGTGCAACACGTTAATTAGGTACCTTGCCGCCAATGCCGATGAGTTCGATTGGAAAATAAATATTTTTGACATAAGGGAAAGCAAGAGTGAAAATTCGGAACGGGTTATTTATTCTGTAATGAATGTAAAAGATGAAACGGCACGCGATTTACAAGTAAAAAATGCCGATTTGGTCATCTCGATGTTACCGGCCAGGTTTCATAAATATGTGGCAAAGTCGTGTGTGAAATTCTCGAAAAACCTGTTAACGGCATCGTACGAAACCGATGAATTAACGGCATTCAGGGGCGATGTTCAGAAAAAGGGGCTTTTCTTTTTAAACGAGTGCGGACTCGACCCCGGGCTCGACCACATGTCGGCAATGAACCTGATTGACCGGATAAAAAACAACGGGCACACTTTACTCGCTTTCGAA
The DNA here is from genome assembly GCA_027011835.1 of Draconibacterium sp. Classification (GTDB taxonomy): domain Bacteria; phylum Bacteroidota; class Bacteroidia; order Bacteroidales; family Prolixibacteraceae; genus Draconibacterium. The sequence continues at coordinate 15,066 of JALUZN010000411.1, forward strand.
TCGTTTACCGGTGGGTTGGTTGCTCCCGAATCGGACGACAATCCGTGGAACTATAAATTTAGCTGGAATCCGAGAAATGTTGTGGTGGCAGGGCAGGAGGGGCCTGCAAAATTCATTCAAAACGGAAAGTACAAGTACATTCCATACAACCGGTTGTTCAGAAGAACCGAGTTAATTGAGATTGATGATTTTGGAATGTTTGAGGGATATGCCAACCGCGATTCACTAAAATATATCGGGCAATACAATTTGCAGGGAATTCCTACTATTTATAGGGGAACACTACGCCGGCCGGGCTTTTGCCGTGCATGGAATGTTTTTGTTCAGCTCGGGTTAACCGACGATTCGTATTATATCGAAAATGTTGAAAACATGACCTATCGCGAGTTTATCAACTCTTTTCTCTATTATCATCCGTCCGATTCGGTGGAAGTAAAACTTTACCGTGCAATGCACATCGACCAGGATTCTGATATTATCAGAAAAATGAAGTGGATTGGTATTTTCGATAATACAAAAATTGGGTTAAAAAAGGCTACTCCGGCACAAATTCTCGAACATATTTTAAAGCAAAAGTGGCAGCTACATCCCAACGATAAAGATATGGTTGTTATGTGGCACAAATTTATTTATCGCGATGCTAAAACTAAATTGCCTGTTAAACTAACCAGCTCGCTGGTGGTGTTAGGCGAAGACAGCGAACACACAGCCATGTCGAAAACAGTAGGACTTCCGTTGGCGGTTGCTGCAAAATTAGTTTTAACGGGTAACCTAAAATTAAAGGGGATGTTTATTCCAACTCATAAATTAATCTACAAGCCGGTGTTGCAAGAGTTGGAACAGCATGGAATTAAGTTCAAAGAGAAATTGCATGACGCTGAGGAAGTTGGTTATTAATTAGTTTTACGAAAAAGGCCGGGAAAACAAGAATAGACTAAATGCAGAATAAGGGAAAAGAACGATATGCTTCGGGTGTACATTGTGAAAATATCGTTTTTTACCGGAGATTCCAGTCAAGTTTTATATTTTTAGTTTTTCAAATCCAGTGAAACGATTTTTAAATACCATTTCAGCATTTCAATTTTACCAGTTGGTAAAGTACGCAACGTTAATATTAATTGGGGTTGTTTTTACCAAAACCACTTTAACACCCAATGCTATTGGCCAATACGAAACATTTGTTTTTATTGCCGGAGCAGTAAGTTTTTTCTGGTTAAACGGGCTGTTAAAAGCACTCTTGCCGCTCTCTTCGCAAAAAAGCAAATCGAATATTTTTAGCGCATTTGTTGTTATTCAACTGTTTAGTATTGTTGCTGCAATTTTGCTTTTTTTGTTGCACCCGTTTTTTTCAAAATTCTTGCTTAACGCGAAAGAGATTCCTGAAATATGGCTTTTAATGGCATTTCTCGTGTTTGGTGTTCCGGCAAATTTGGCAGAGTATTTTTACCTTATTAAAAAGAAAAATCGTTCGCTTTTGGTTTATGCACTGGTTTCGTTTTCCATTCAGTTTATACTGGTTGTTTTGCCGCCGGTTTTGGGTTACGGAATAGAGATGGCACTAAAAGGGTTGGTTGCCGCTGCGCTGCTCCGTTATTTTTGGATTTGGATTCTACTCGTTTCCAATGGCGAACTTCACTTTTCGCCGGCATTTGTTAAAGAACACTTAAAACTTGGAGGGCCACTAATTGCCGCTACACTTTTAAGCGGCTCGGCACAATTTGTCGACGGATTTATTGTAACCTCTAAATTTAGCAACGAAGTATTTGCTGTTTTCCGTTATGGAGCCCGCGAACTTCCACTTGCATTGTTACTCTCGAATGCGCTTAGCAACGCACTGCTCCCCGACTTTGCAAAACCCGAAAACCTGAAACAGAATCTTCAAAAGCTTAAAAGCAGCGTTACCCGGCTTATGCACTTTCTTTTTCCTCTCACCATTGTTTTACTATTAACTTCGCACATTATTTTCCCAATTATTTTTAATGCAAAATTTAGCGAGAGTGCAACTATCTTTAACATCTATTTGCTGCTTGTAATAAGCAGGTTACTACTGCCTCAAACCATTTTAAACGGATTGAAAATTACAAATCCAATTATGCAGGCTGCCTTTTTCGAACTCATTATAAATGTAATACTCAGCCTCGTATTTGTACAGTTTTTAGGAATTGCAGGAATTGCTTTCGCCACATTTATTGCCTATCTGTTCGAAAAAATTTACCTCATAACCGTTGTTAAAACGAAACTAAAAATTAACCTTTCCGAATATGTGCCGGTAAATAAATACGCAATTTATTCTGTTGGTATAATTGTAATATTTATTTTTGCTGAACTAATTTTATAAAATATGGAGTTTATTCTCGACAATTCCGATTCGGAAAATAATTACCAGTTAATAATTTCAAAAATAAAACGCATTCGGAACGGCGACACAGCCGACGCAATGAAACGCACCGGAATTGTATATAAAATGAATTGGGGCATTGCATTAACTACCCTGCGGCAAATGGCAAACGAGTACAGCCGCAACCACGTTCTTGCGCTAAAGCTATGGAATAAACAGTGGCGCGAAACGATGATTCTGGCAACACTGCTCGACGAACCCGAAAAAGTAACCGAAGAACAGATGGATTTCTGGACAAAAAGTTTCGAAAACACCGAAATTGCAGAACAGGCATCGGCAAACCTTTGGGTAAAAAGCAAATTTGCCTTTGTAAAATCGCTCGAATGGTGCCGCGGCAAAAAACATATCGTCCGTTTTACCGGCATCCATCTCGCCGGCCGGCTTGCCATAACCGACAAAAAAGCCATCGACGAAATGTTCGAACCATTTTTCAACGAGATTCCAACCCTGGCAAAAGACCCCAGGTTGTATACCGTTCTTTTTCGTTCGTTAATCGCCATTGGAACGCGCTCGAAACCACTTAACACAGCCACAATCGAGCTGGCAAAAACACTGCAATCGGCCACCTCCGAAAACGCTGTAAAACTGGGCAACGAACTCTTTAACGAACTTTCTGCCGAATACATTCAGGAGCGATTTAATTAAAACACAATCTCTTTTTTTATGCTGGCGGCCGGGCTTTCCGTAAGTAGTGGCCTTGTCGCCGCTCCGGTATTTGTAGGCAATCCGTGTGCTTCCTTCGGTCGCAGCCGTTTGCCAACAACTACTCGGGTGCGCATTCGGCAAGCTACTTACTCCAATCCCTGCCAGAGCCCGTTGTTAATTTTTTTTGATTATTTTTTTGCACTACTCGCAAACAGGCAACTCTTTCCCTATCCTTCCCCAAAAAAGAAAAACCGAACGTCAGCAATCTGGAAATTACGGCTTACTTCAACTTTCGGGTTGATGGCGTACCTTGAAATTTAATGGATCGGCTTTTCCTTGCCGGAGGTTATACTCTTTGGCTTAATTAGAGGTGTATGCAGAAATCTGATTTGCAGCGACGGCCTCGGTCGGTGAGCCGGAAAACAAGCGATAACGACGTTAAAAAAATCCTGCTGTTTGAGGAGGCTCCAATGTATTGGAGGGAGTTCAGGATTTTTAGTCGTTATTGCGTAGCTTTTCCGAGTGAAGCGAACGCAGCAGGGGCTTTTTGTTTACTTTTTGGGCTAAGCCAAAAAGTGAAATCCACCCGATAGGGCAAAAGTAACATCATAGTATCCCTATGTTGTGGTGCATTAGAAAAAAATATTAATCAGATAATTTACAGGTATTGTTTGGATATTTAATAAAATCAATTTACTTTTGTATTTGGATAATATACAGATAACAAATGGATAAATACATAAATAAACTAAACTTCGATTTTCAAACAAACCAGAAAATCTTAAATCTTATTTCCCAAATTGATTTATACAAGGGGAAATGGAATATTATAGAAAAACAAGAAAATATTTATCTAAAAGAACTAAGAAAAATTGCAACAATTGAAAGTATTGGTTCGTCAACACGAATTGAAGGAGGCACACTAACAGACAAAGAAATTGAAGAACTTTTGAATGATGTCAAAATAACAAAACTCAAAACAAGAGATGAGCAAGAAGTGATTGGGTATTATGATACTTTGGAAATTATTTATGAAAATTATGACAATATCCGTTTATCAGAAAATTACATAAAACAATTACATCAAAATTTGTTGAGATATAGTGATAAAGATACTCGGCATCGTGGAGAATACAAATCACTTTCAAATAAAGTCGTTGCTAACTACCCAGGAGGGATACAAAAAGTTATTTTCAATACAACAGAAGTTCATTTAGTTCAAAATGAAATGAATGATTTAATTACTTGGACGAATAAACAATTTGAAAAAGGAGAAATACATCCTTTGATTATTGTTGCGAATTTAGTCTATGAATTTTTA
>JALUZN010000412.1 GCA_027011835.1 Draconibacterium sp.
CATCTGTTCAATATATTTTTGAAGTTCTCCAGCCGCTTTTATAATTGTTGAATCTGCATTTTCGGGAACCACAATTTCGTAGTTTGTTGTTCCGTTTTCTACTAAACGGAGTTGTTTGTTTTGCGAGCAACTTAACCCCAGAAAAAAGATTGACAATAGAAAGTATAACTTGATTCTCATTTGATTTGAAGTTTTATTTGCCGAAAGTTATGAAAATTGATTACATAGTTTTATGACTATTTGCATTTCTATTTTAAAAAACATTCAGAAATAAAATATCGGTATTTCAAAAAATGAGAATCCGGATTTGGGCAGACGCCTGTTTTTCCGGCAGTTATGATTACACAAGGGTTGAATTGAAACTGACTAAAAACAAAAAAAAGCCAAAATGATTCTTGTTTAAAGAACCTGCAAGTAATCCCGATATACGTTTGGCAGAAAAACCCGGCTGCCAGTTTTAAAAAGATAAAAGAGACCCGCTTTTTTGTAAAGAAGTGGTTAATTCAATCGCTATTATTTAGAATTGTTCTACAAAGTTGGGGATTAGTTGTAAATTTGCTTCCCGTTAAATATCATTAATACTATGGCAGATAAAAAGTTACCGTTTTCGAAAGAGCAGATTGAAAAGATAATTAAAAACCACCCAACACCGTTTCATATTTACGATGAAAAGGCGATACGCGAGAATGCGCGGTATTTTAAAAAGGCGTTTGCGTGGAACAAAGGGTTCAAAGAGTATTTTGCCATAAAAGCCACGCCAAACCCGTATTTAATGAAAGTTTTAAAAGAGGAGGGGTTTGGAATCGACTGTAGCTCGATTGCCGAATTGGAACTGGCAAAACGGGTTGGAATGCATGGCGACGAAATTATGCTGACATCGAACGATACGCCTGCCGAGGAGTTTCAACTGGCTAAAGATTTGGGTGCAATTTTAAACCTCGACGATATTTCGCACATCGATTTTGTGGAAAAAAATGTTGGGCTTCCCGAGAAAATATGTATGCGCTACAATCCTGGCGATTTAAAACAGGGAAACCTTATTATTGGCCACCCCGAAGATGCAAAATATGGTTTTACACATCAACAAATTATTGAGGGATACCGCATTTTAAAAGAGAAAGGTGTTAAACATTTCGGAATTCATACCATGGTGGCATCGAACGAACTCGACCCCGATTATTTTATTGAAACAGCCGAAATAATTTTTAATTTAATTGTTGAGGTATTCGAAAAAACAGGTGTACGCATTGAGTTTGCCGACCTTGGTGGCGGCATTGGAATTCCATATCGCCCCGAAGAAAAACCAGTTGATTTAGAATATATAAGTGCCGGAATTGAAAAGTTGTACAACAAAATAATTGTTGCAAACAAACTCGACCCGCTAAACCTGTTTTTCGAGCTGGGACGTTCGATTACGGGCCCATACGGATATTTAGTAACCAAAGTAAGGCACGTAAAAAATACCTACAAAAGTTTTGTTGGTCTCGATGCTTGTATGACAAATTTAATGCGCCCCGCTCTGTATGGTGCCTACCACCACATTACCGTTTTGGGAAAAGAGAACGAAATTGCAACCGAGAAATACGATGTAACCGGTTCGTTGTGCGAAAACAACGATAAATTTGCCATTGGCAGAATGTTGCCGAAAATAAACCCCGACGACATT
>JALUZN010000413.1 GCA_027011835.1 Draconibacterium sp.
CCGTAGAGCCGCTTGAGCTAAAACATATCCCGATTGTTGTTCTCGATTCTTCAACTTCGGAGGGAACGGTAAAAACGACAATTAATACCGAGACTTTTGTTGAAAAACAAATTGTAAAATGCGTTGCCAGTACCGACGATATTTCGCTGTTAAAACTCGACGGGCCGGGGGTTGGACTAAAACCCGGGATTTTGGCAAAAGTTACAACAAAATTAAACGATGCCGGAATAAATATTAAATCGGTTATTACGTCGCAAACATCGATAAATATTGTGCTTGGTAAGCGTGTTGGCGACAATGCTTTGGAATTAATTCAGCAACTTGGTTTTTCGTCGGTACAGGCAATTACTGTGAATAAACAAGTTTCGTTAATAGGAATTGTAGGGCACGGAATGCAAAACAATTATGGTGTTTCTTCAAAAATATTTGGTGCCGTGGCACAAAACGAAATTAACGTGGCATTAAGTGGTTCTGGAGCTTCCGATTTGGTGAGTTACCTTGTTGTAAACAGCTCCGATAAAAAGAAAAGCGTGCGTGTTATTTACGATGCATTTTTTCGGTAAAAGTTCCGCAGAAAATAGAAAAGAGTGAGATTAAATGAATAGCTAATAATTAAGGAGAGATTTTTTAATTCCCTATTGACGGATTTAGGGAGCTCTCAAAAAAAAATATAAAACAAGATGACAACAAAAAATTTAAAATTCGAAACCCTGCAATTGCATGCAGGTCATCAGCCCGACAGTACAACCAATTCGCGGGCTGTGCCCATTTACCAAACTTCTTCGTATGTTTTTAACGATGCCGATCATGCAGCCAATCTGTTTTCTTTAAAAGAGTTTGGTAATATTTATACACGAATTATGAATCCCACCTCCGATGTTTTTGAGCAGCGTATTGCAGCACTCGAAGGTGGAGTAGGGGCGTTGGCAGTTGCCTCGGGGCACGCGGCTCAGTTTCTCGCATTCAATACAATTCTCGATATGGGAGACAACGTTGTGGCATCGCCATTTTTATATGGCGGTACCTACAATCAGTTGAGCGTATCGTTTAAGCGACTTGGAATTGAAGCACGTTTTGCTGCCGATTTAAATGTCGCTTCGTTCGAAAAGTTAATCGACGAAAAAACCAAAGTCATTTATCTCGAAACAATAGGAAATCCCGGATTTAATGTCCCCGATTTTGATGCCATTTCGGCGCTGGCCAAAAAATACGATATTCCGTTTATTGTTGATAATACCTTTGGCGGCGGCGGTTATCTTTTTCGCCCCATCGAACACGGTGCCGATATTGTTGTCGAGTCGGCAACAAAATGGATTGGCGGACACGGATCAACCATTGGTGGTGTAATTATCGATGCGGGAACATACAACTGGGGCAATGGAAAATTTCCCGGATTTACCGAACCTTCCGAAGGATATCACGGATTAAAATATTGGGATATTTTTAATTTCGACAGTTCTTTTGGAAATATTGCATTTATTACCAAAGCACGTGTTGAGGGGCTGCGCGATTATGGTGCGGCAATTAGTCCGTTTAATTCGTTTTTATTAATTCAAGGGTTAGAGACACTTTCTATTCGTATGGAGAGGCATGTTGAAAATACACTGGCACTGGCAAAATGGTTAGAGAAACATAAAAAAGTTGAAAGTGTAAATTATCCCGGTCTCGAGAGCAGTCCGTCGTTTACGAATGCAAAAAAGTATCTTCCCAAAGGTGCGGGAGGAGTGCTGTCGTTTAATGTTGCGGGCAATAAAGAGTCGGCAAACCGGGTGGTAAACAATTTAAAACTGGTTAGCCATCTGGCCAATGTTGGCGATGCTAAAACACTCATTATTCAACCTGCGGCAACAACACATCAGCAAATGTCGGACGAAGCACAAATTGCAGCCGGAGTATTTCCAACATTATTGCGTGTAAGTGTGGGGCTCGAGCATATCGACGATATTATTGCCGATTTCGAACAGGCCCTTGAGAAAGTATAAAAAGAGGTTTCTTATGATTGTTTTCTCGGAATAAATTTTATTAACCCGTTTCTTTCTCTCCTCCCCATTTGGGGAGGTTGGAGAGGACTTATTTTTTTTGAATTATGCCATTAAATATCCCGGATAAATTACCGGCAGTAAAACTGCTTCGCAACGAAAATATTTTTGTGATGAATAAAACGCAGGCGTCTCATCAGGATATTCGTCCGCTAAAAATTGTTATTCTCAATTTAATGCCGCTAAAAATTACTACCGAAACCGATTTGTTACGGTTGTTGTCGAATTCACCTTTGCAAATTGAAATCGATTTTCTGAAAATAAAGAGTCATACGCCCAAAAATACGCCGGCGGAACATATGAAAGCTTTTTACCGAACGGTTGACGAGTTAAAAAATAACAAATACGATGGGATGATAATTACCGGTGCTCCGGTCGAAAAACTGGAATATAGCGAGGTAAGCTATTGGGAAGAGCTGAAGCAGATTTTCGATTGGGCAGAGCACAATGTAACTTCAACACTGTTTATTTGTTGGGCGGCACAAGCAGCTCTGTACCACTATTATAAAGTTCCGAAATACCAGCTCGATAAAAAAATGTTTGGTGTGTTCGAGCATAAATTGTCGAATCCAAAACTGCCCATTTTTAGAGGTTTCGACGATGTTTTTTATGTGCCACACTCACGCCATACCGAAATAAGAGAAGCGGATTTAACCAAGGTTAATGCGCTCGAAATTATTGCAACTTCTGCCAGTGCCGGCGTTACAATGGTAAAAGCTAAAAATGGCCGGCAGCTTTTTATTACCGGGCATGCCGAGTATGCACGCCACACACTCGATAGCGAATACAAACGCGACAAAGCTAAAAACCTGCCTGTTGAAATTCCCGAAAACTATTATCCTCAGAATAATCCGGAGAATAAGCCTGTAATGCGCTGGCGTTCAACAGCAAATTTGCTTTTTGCCAACTGGCTGAACTATTATGTATATCAGGAAACTCCATATAATTTGGAAGAAATTGAATAAGAGGTTGCATCCAGGGAAAATAAAAAAGCAATACTAATCATTGCGCTAATTGATTTCATAGTTGCTTTTTTTATTTTTTTTATAACGCTATTATAAGGCTAATTTTGTTTTACCCCTTTTAGCGACAGTTGAATCCTTTTTCGTTGAATATCAACCTCTTTAACGCGAACTTTAATGTGTTCGTGCAGTTTTACAATTTCGTTGGGGTCGGAGATAAAACGGTCGGCCATTTCGGAAACATGAATTAGCCCCGACTCTTTTATTCCTATATCGACAAACGCACCGAATTTTGTGATGTTATTAACAATTCCGGGCAACTCCATTCCCGTCTGCAAATCTTCAATTTTATAAATTCCGTCGGCAAACTCAAAAACTTTTATTGGTTTACGCGGGTCGCGGCCGGGTTTTAACAGTTCGTTTTTTATGTCGGTTAAAGTGGGCATACCAACTGTTTCCGTTACATATTTCTGAAAATCGATTTTCGAAACCAACTCTTCGTTTCTTATTAAATCGCTAATCCGGCAGTTTAAATCTTTTGCAATTTGCATCACCACTTTATACGATTCGGGATGAACAGCGGAGTTGTCGAGAGGATTTTCAGCATCGGGGATTCGTAAAAAACCTGCCGCCAGTTCAAATGCTTTTTGTCCCATCCGGGGTACTTTTTTAAGCTCTTCGCGCGAGGTAAAACCACCCACCTCTTTACGGTAGGTTACTATGTTTTCGGCTAGTTGCGGCCCCAGTCCCGAAATATAGGTTAGCAGGTGTTTGCTGGCGGTATTTAAATTAACTCCCACCGAATTCACGCTTAATTCAACCACCGAGTCGAGACTGCTTTTTAATCTCTTCTGGTCAACATCGTGTTGGTACTGCCCAACTCCAATACTTTTCGGGTCTATTTTTACCAGTTCGGCAAGCGGGTCCATTAAACGCCGGCCAATTGAAATTGCGCCCCGCACCGTAACATCGTATTGTGGGAATTCTTGCCGGGCAACCGACGAAGCCGAATAAACCGACGCTCCGTCTTCGCTAACAATATAAACCCTGATTTCGCGGTTAAAGTGTAATTTTTTTACAAAATATTCGGTCTCGCGGCTTGCTGTTCCGTTGCCTATTGCAATGGCATCAATTTTATACATTTCAACCATCGACGACAGTTTCTTTGCAGCCATTTTTCGCTCTTCCTGTGGTTTGTGTGGGTATATATTTTCGTTGTGAAGAAGATTCCCCTGCTCGTCGAGGCAAACTACTTTGCAACCGCTGCGGTAACCGGGGTCGATGGCAAGTGTACGTTTTGGCCCCAGTGGCGGAGCAAGTAAAAGTTGACGCAGGTTTTCGGCGAAAACATTAATCGATTCGGTATCGGCTTTCTCTTTCGAGAGGTTGGCAAATTCAGTTTCAATGGCAGGTTGCATTAAGCGTTTAAAACTCTCTTTTATGGCCATTGAAACTTGGTTTGAACTTGCTGTGTTTCCTCGAACAAAAAAGCGATTTAGGTTTTCGAGGGTGCGCTCTGTATCGGGTGAAATGGAGACACGTAGAAATCCTTCGTTTTCTCCTCTCCGAATGGCAAGCAACCGGTGTGAAGGGCATTTTTTTAGCGGTTCGCTCCAGTCGAAATAGTCGCGATATTTTGCAGCTTCCTCCTCTTTCCCTTTTATAATTTTTGCCGAAACCACAGCTTCTTTCTCAAAATGGCGACGGACAATATTTCGTGCTTTTTCGTTTTCGTTTATCCATTCAGCAATAATGTCGCGTGCTCCCGAAAGTGCTTCGCTGGTGGTTTTTATATTTTCGGTTATAAACGAAATTGCTTTGGTTTCAGGGTCGCGTTCAAACTGTTTTATAATAATTCTTGCAAGTGGTTCGAGTCCGTTTTCGCGTGCTATGGTTGCTTTAGTCCGGCGTTTGGGTTTGTACGGAAGGTAAATGTCTTCAAGCTCAATTGTGTCGAAACAATTCTCGATTCTTAATTTTAATTCAGCAGTGAGATTTCCCTGCTCGTTAATGGTCTTTAAAATGGTCTCTTTACGTTTCTCGAGCTCTGAAAACTTTTCGTTTTGCTCTTTTATTTGTTGAATCTGCACCTCGTCGATACTGCCGGTTTGTTCTTTCCGGTAGCGCGAAATAAACGGAATAGTAGCACCGTCGTTAAGCAATTTTATAGTGTTTGCAACTTGCGTCAAGCTAATGTTCAGGTTCCCCGAAATAATTGATAAAATGGTTTTGTTCATTGTAAAAAAATTGAGAGCCAAAGGTAAAAAAAAGTGAGTATTGATTTCTTCGTTGTGCGAAAATAGTGAACTTCTAGTACTCGCCCATAAATTTATTCAATCTCTTTCCATGCCGAAATGCCCATAAATGCATCGCCACTTGGGGCAAATAAACTTCGTCCGTTGTATTCAACTTTTGTTTGTGGAATATCGATAATGTCGGGTTGACAATAAAAAATGGTTTTTACGCGGGGATGCTCTTTTAGAATGTTTGCCAATGCAATAAGAAAACTGTTTTGTCCCCGCTCGGTTGGTTTAAATGGTTCAGTAAACCACTCCGATGGTTCGGGATACCAGCCGTTTGAATAATATGCAGTTTCAACAATCGAGAAATCCTGACTAAACTGTGTTGAAAGAAAAAGAATGTTCGACTCGAGCTCGATAAAAGTTCCATGCCACCACGGGTAGTAACTTAATCCAATTACATCGAAATGAACACCCTGGTCGATAATATTTTTGTAAAAATTGTACGATGCGTCTACATCGCCACCGTTGGCTGCGTGAATCATAATTGGAATTTCGGCACCGTTTTGGGCCGCTTTAACACCATTTATTCCTGCTGTTAACAGTGCCGATAAGTTGTTCCAGTTTGTGATGCCCGACTCGAACCACAGTTTCCCAAACGGCCAAAGCATTCCGTTGTTAATTTCGTTGCCAACTTGTACCATGTCGGGGAGCACACCGGCACTACCCATATTTTCAATAACTTTTTTTGTGTAGTTATAAATGCTGTCTTGCAAATTGTCGAATGAGATATTTTTCCATGCAGCCGGTAACGTTTGGTGTCCGGGATTTGTTGGCATATCGGAGTATTGAATGTTGAGCAGAATTTTAAAACCGTATTTTTTAGCTTGTTTTGCCGATTCAATGGTGTATTTTAAACTGTTGCAAGCCGGGCCGACTCCATTGGGCGAATGTAAAATTCGTAACCTTGCCCAACGGTAACCGTTTTCCTGAAAAATTTCAAATCCCTCTTTTACAATCCCGTCTTCTTTATAAAGTCCGCCGGCATCTTCCATCTTTTTTATCATCGAAAAATCGCCGCCAAATTCTAGCGTTATTTCCGGCTTTTTATTCTTTTCTCCAATTCCAAAAAGCGAACAGGAAGTGGTAAAAATTATTAAAAATAGAAAATAGCCAAAAAGTTTCATCTCGTATTTTTTTTGAAAGATAGCAATTTCATATAAATTACGAGAATCTTATCAAATTGGGTTTCAAAAACAATATTTAATTTTTGTAAATTAGGCATAATTGTTTCTTTGGCAATTTATAAAGCAGGCAGCAATAGATGTTAATATGAGTTGTTTTAAAGCGATAAAGCTTTATTAAGCAGACATTAAGATATTGAACAGAATTTAATATGTAAGAATCAAGAGAATTTAGTTGACAAATACGCAATTTTCGCGTATTTTTATACGTGCCGTGAATTTAAGTTGTGTAATAAAATTAATTCAGTATGAATAATCGATTTCTCATTATTATATTTTTGATCGTAGCCGTTGTAGCTTTCAGCTTTGTGTTAAAAAGTAAAAAACTAAAAGGAACGGTTTTTATCTCTCTCCTTTATTTATTGGTAACTGCCTTATTTGTTGGAAGTGGCGGTTTTTTAATGAATAAGAGTATTCTCTCTTTATCAATCTCAATGGCTTTCTATTTATTAAATGTGTGGATGCTTTTGTTTGGCGTTTTAAATGTTGTTTTATTCCGTAAACTATTGAAGTGGGGTAGGGAAAGCAGCTATTGGACAGGTTTTCTTTTTTCGTTATCGACAGCACTTTTAGGAGGAGTTTTTTTATTGATTGTTTTTCAAATTTCACACTATTCAACATTTGTAGGAGCTAACCTCACTTCGCTGTTTATGTTTATTCTGCCTCATATTTTTTATGGTGTCTATTCGCGCTACCTCGACATACCGGTTAAAATATTAAGAAAATGGCATTATCCTTTGCATGAGCATGTCGAAGATCCTTTAGACCGCGAAATGGAATCTCCTCTTGTTGTCGGGTTCGAGTTTAAAAAGAAAAGCAGCGATAAAAATGTAACGTCATTCAGAGCAAAAGCACCAAAAGAGATGACCTTTGGTAAACTATTTTACTACTTTATTAACGATTATAACGACAGAAACCCGGATGAAAAAATTGAGTACCTGAATGAAGAGAAAAAAACGGTAGGTTGGATTTTTTATTTTAAGCCGCGGATGTTTCGTCCAATTCGCTACATCGATCCCGAAGAGACAAATAGCTTTAATTTAATTGAAGAGAATTCCGTAATTATTTGCAAACGAGTAATTGAAAAATAAAATGAATAACAACAGAATAGATTTACCTGTAAATTGGATTGATGGAATGAAAATCAATAAAGATCATTTCATTGCAACCGACTACAGTATAGTCCAGCAGGTGCGTAATGCATATTTGTCGTTTATTACGCCTTATAATTATGGCTTGCTTTTACAACGCGGAGTAACAACTGCACCGGTAAGTATTATTGTCGATATCGATAATCAGAATTATATTCATGTAAAAGTTTTAGATTGCAGGGCAGTTACACGCGGTGGTGGCAGAATAGAGATACGAAACAACTATTTTACCGAGAACGATTTGTTGGAAGCAATGCCACAGGTAACTATTAGTGCAAATCAATCGGTAGAGCAAAATTATTACATTGCCCTTTCTGTTAATCCTTTTGAGCGAGTTCCGTTCGGAGTTCCTGCTCCCGACGAAAATCCTCCCCGGTTGCCCAATGTTTTGCCCAAGTACAGCTTATCTGTTCATGCCGAAGAGGAAAAAGATACCGTGTACAACGAGAATTCGCTAATTATCGGGAAACTTCATTTTGTAGATAATAAACCCGAAATCGACGATAGTTATATTCCTCCTTGTCAAACCATTTTTAGCCATCCTAAACTTGTTGAGTACCATGCACAGTTGATAAAAGTGATGGGACAAATTGAAATTGATATTGTTGATATTCTGCACGGCATAAAAGATAAAAAACAAAATACAAGCATTGCCGGAACTGTTGGCGATGTGTCAAATTCAATACTCAACTTTTTAAGTGTTCATATGGTTGAATTCAGGAGAATAGCCCAATACAATCCTCCTGTATATATTTTCGAACAGATGGCCACGTTGGCACGTACAATAAACAACTCCATAAACAAACAGTCGTCGGCCGAAAGAGAGGAGCTTTTAAACTATATTCAGGATTGGAGTACACTTAAACAGGGCGAGTTCGAAGAGTTGTTGATTCGTGCTGTAGAGTACAAGTACGACCACGACGATATCAATAAATCGATAGAAACCATGGCACCTTTTGTAAATGCAATCTCGAGAGTGTTTAATGTTTTAAGTAATCTCGATTTTATAGGAAAGAAAAAAGACCGTCATATTTTTGTAAAAGAGCAAAAATCGAAACCGGGAAATAGTTTTCTGGTTGATTAATAAATAGTTTTAAAATATAAATTTTTTTATTCATGGATGCACTTAATAAACAAGAACGGACAGAAGCATTTCTTAAAATGCTCGCATTTTTCATATTAGCTGTTATTATTATTTCTATACCAATGTATTATGCGTTTCGTATGCCTGAAAAGGAGAATGCGTTGCGTCGGGCAGAATGTGATAGTATGGCGGTACGATTAAACAACATTGACAATTTTGCAAAAGCTTTTCTTCTTCAGGCCGATTCGGCTGTATCGCTCTTTAATACATTTAAAGAGGAAGAGGATGAAGTGTTGCGCGATAAATTGCAATTGCGCTTTTCCGAAATAACCAATGAGATGGAAAACTCGGTTCGAACAATAAAAAACGATACATTAAGAGCCCGGTTGTACGGGAAAGCAATTTTTTTATACAGCAACGTGTTTAGTACCTGGGCCGAGAAAAAAGATTTGCAGGCGCAACTTGACGATTGTATGCAGAATACAAATGCAATGCTAAAAAAGAAAGAGGTAGCTGCTGCAGTTGAAAAACCAAAAGCTGAAGAGAAGGAGATGACGATTCGAGAGAAAGAGATAGATTTAATAAACAAAGCATTAACAAAACACAACGGAAATGTAAAAGCAGCAGCTAAAGAACTTGGAAAAACCGAAAGAAAATTAAAAAGACGAATGAAAGAGTTAGGAATTAGTCAGTAATTGTTGCTTTTTTATGGTTAGTAATGAAAAAATATCAGCAATTGTAAAAAACATTTTCTACGATATAAAAGCAGAAGCGTTGGTTGGCGATTTGTTGGATAACGGACTAAAACCCGACGATTTCTTAGCCATAAACAAAGGTTTATTTAAAAGAAAGTACGCTCGCGATATAGAGAGTTTCAATAAAATTAAGTTCGAAAACGGGCAAGAGGTAGCTGCTATTTATCTTAATCGCGACGGAGTATACGATTCTCTTCCCGAAGGATTATTTCACGATAAAACTGAAAGTTCGTTAAACGAGCAATCCAATATTTCAGAAGAATCGAAAAAACTGAAAGAGCAGGAGAAGGAGGTAAGGAATTTCTTTCTCCCTTTTGAAAACGAAATTTTTCTTCAACGCGTAAAAGCCGAGCTCGAAGAGCGAAAAATTCTATCGAATTTTAGCGAAAATCTTTTCGACGACATTTATCCCGAATTTTGGAACCTCGATAGAAAACTTAGTCGGAAATATGTGTCGCGAATGGTATTGTTACTCCATCTCATATATCAAATTGCCGGAAATCTTACTCTTACTGCAAAAGCATTAGAGTCTATTTTAGAAGAGACCGTAACCGTAAAAATGGTTGCAAATAGTTTAAATGGAACACAAAACGATAAGAAACCTGCAAAAAGAGCGCAAAATAACCTGTTGGGATTGGGAAGCCTCGGTGTTAATTTCGTTTGTGGAGAAGATGTGCCCGATATGGGAAAAACAATTGAGTTTACCATTGGGCCGCTAAAAAATACTACGGTTGATGAGTATGTGGAGAATGGCACTGTTTCTAACTTCTTAAATTGCTTTTACAGCTATTTTGTTCCCGCCGGTCTTGAGGTTAAATCGAAAGTTGTAATTGCCGAGTCGGAACATAGCTTTGAGTTGAATGAAACGGGTGTAGTACCTGTATTGGGTTTTGCATCGGTAATATAGATGTTTTTAACTACCTGAGAATGATTGTAAATTATTATAAACTACCATTACAACTAAAAAGGATTACCCGGAAGAAGGAGCATCCAAAAATAAATTTGGCTGAATCGGTTGCTGCAATGGTACATTTAATTGCAATTACTTATTATGGCGAATGTAAACACGACGAGACTTTTGGCTGTGAAATATGGGAGCACGATTTTGAGAACATTGTTAACACACAAAGTTATCGCGACGAGTTAAAAGCATCAATTCGTAAAACTATTCAGCAACACGAACCCCGTTTAACCAACGTAAATGTTGAGGTGCGAATTGAACAGATTGAGAATAAAATACTTAAGCGGCGAATAAAGAGCAGAATTCAATTGCAAGTTGAAGGAACATTGGTTTTAACCAATGAACCTTTTTCGTATACCGATCAGTTTTTTATTGGCCCGTTATCATACTATTAAACCAATATGCAGGAGAGTAAAGAAAAAATAAGTGCCCGAATGATAAAGAACGCCTCCCGTATTTGGGGGTTTCAGGATACGCAATCCGAGAGTTCATTCGACCCGTTTGTAAGTATGATTCTTGGCGCACTTGCCAGCGAACTAGCTAAGTTGTCGAACGATATTAACACAATCGAGTCGAGGGTGCTCGAAAAACTGGTTCAACTTCTTACTCCCGACCCCATTACCGGGCCGTTTCCTGCTCATGCACTAATCAGAGCAAAATCGGTCGATCCTGTTTTTACGATTCATTCAAACTATCAGTTTTTTACAAACAAACGAGTAGTTTCTCAAAATGATGGTGCGGATGAGGAAAAGCCGCTGTTTTTTACTCCGGCAGGAAATTATAAACTGTTTAATGGCCAGATAAAATATCTTGTGTCGGGAGCAAAGTTCTTTGAGTTTCAGGAAGAGGGTTATAAAGAGACTCTTGCAATGGCTCGACCAAACAAAATGTTAGCACCTTCCGAAATATGGCTTGCTCTCGAAATAGACGATAATCTTGAAACATTGGAAGGAATGTCGGTTTGTTTCGATCTTAGGAATGAGGTGTATGAAAACAGTTTCTACAATTCGCTTACAAAAGGGGAGTGGACCATAAATAATCAACCCGTTCGTTTTGTTCAGGGATTTGGAAATGACAGCTCTTCGGAAATGAATCCGCTTGATTCGCTCTTACAAAATGAATTAAATATTACAGCTAAAGTTACGCGGCACATTAAACGGTTTTATCAGAAGAGATTTCAAACCATTTCCGGAGGGACGATGAATTTGTCGGAACTGAAAAAACAGAGCAAATTGCCAGACTCGTTTGCCAATGTTTTCTCTCCTAAAGATATTGAAGGTATTGAAAACGATTTACTCTGGATAAAAGTAAAGTTTCCGCAGGTACTGCCGCCCGAAGTGTTTGAAGACCTTTTTTGCTCAATAAACTGCTTCCCGGTTTTCAATCGTCATTTAAACGAATTTACACAAACTTCGCGCGATTTTGTAAATATTGTTCCGTTGGTAACCGACGAGATTTTTTTCGATATGAAACGGGTAACCGACAGTAAAGGAAAGTTGTTTACCGCAAAATCGTTTGCCGGAATTAATAAAGTTGAAAACGGAACCTATATTATTCGCCACGGAGGTGTGGGGCGGTTCGATTCGAGAAATGCTGCTGAAATTATAAGTTATTTACTCGAACTGTTGCGCGATGAGAGTGCTGCATTTTCAATAATTGGTGCCGATATGATCTCTTCAGAATTAAAAGAGTTGAACCAAACAATTACCCGCCTCGAACAGCGCCTCGAACGAAGTAATATTGTGAAAAAGGAGATATCGTACCTGTTGTTAAAAGCACACCCCGACAACGAAACTCTTTTTGTTGAGTTCTGGACTACAAACGGAACTTTTGCGAACAAAATAAAAAGTGGCAAAAAGCTTTTTTCGTATGATGGAAGCGACCTTTGGCCCGATAGTTTAATAACCATAACTTCGACTGTTGGCGGGCGCGAAGAGCTGAA
Source organism: Draconibacterium sp. (assembly GCA_027011835.1). Classification (GTDB taxonomy): domain Bacteria; phylum Bacteroidota; class Bacteroidia; order Bacteroidales; family Prolixibacteraceae; genus Draconibacterium. The sequence goes on from JALUZN010000413.1 coordinate 12,379, forward strand.
TTCGGAGGAACGCGTAAATGCGTATCGCAAGGCTCTTCTTTCGCGTGGGCGTGTTGTTACCAACGAAGATATTAAGGCACTCTGTGTCGAACATTTTGGGAAACTTTTAAAATCGGTTGAAATAAAAAAAGGATTGCAAACCGGAAAATCTACAAATAGCGGTTTTATTCAAACACTCGATATTTATATTACCCTAACAAAACTGTGCGATGAATTTGATGCCGATGAATTACAGTTTATGAAAAAAGATTTGTTGGTAAAGCTCGAAGAGCAGTCGGCATCGGTTTTGCCTTTTAGGTGTTTCCTCAACGGAAAAGAGTAATCTTCTTCTAAATATATTTCCTCCCGGTATTTCTCTGAATAGATGATTGTTGGTATTGATTATTCGCAGAATAGTTTGTATTTTATATGTGCTTTTAATAAATAAAATATACGAGATGAAACCATCATGATAAAGGATTTCTCACACAGGAGCATGATTAAGTTAATGTACAGCTTTTTTGTCTTGTGTCTTGGTTCATGTATCTTGATTCTAAATTTTAAACACATGAAATATTATATTCTATAAATTGTCGCAGGAACTTTAGTTTTTAGTTGTGCCTCGAAGAAGAAAGTGCACGATTCGTTACCACAGAGCAATTATACTACGGATTATATTGTTTCTGAAAAGGAGAAAGCTGTTGCTGCCGATTCTGTTACAGTGCAAGAAATTAAAACGCACATAGTAAAGAAAGGCGAAAGTTTATGGGTAATTGCAAAAAAATATGGTGTAACGGTTCGCGACCTTGTGGAGGCAAATCATATTGCTGATAAAAATGTAATTATGGTGAATCAGGAGTTGATTATTCCGGATAAAAAGAAACGTTAGTATTTTGAGCCTGTGTTGTTTAAATGTCTTATTTTTTCCAGAATGAAGGGGAGAAAAGCACCAAAATAGTAAACAGTTCTAACCGACCGAGAAGCATTAAGAATGATAAAAACCATTTTCCTGCCGGGCTAACATGGAGGAAGTTTTCAGCCGGACCAACATTTCCTAACCCCGGGCCAATGTTTCCTAAACTTGTTGCAACAGCACCCATTGCCGATTCTAAATCGGGCTCCATAAGTGTGAAAATAATTGTACTTACACCAAAAATGATAAAATAGAGCATAAAGAAGGCAAGTACATTTGTAATAATTTTCGAATCGACAGATCTGTTATTAAACTTTACCGGAATAATTGCATGGGGGTGAATCATCCGGCGTAACTCGTAATAACTGTTTTTTAGAAGCAAAACAATTCGCATTATTTTAATACTTCCACCGGTTGAACCTGCCGAACCTCCAAAAAAGAAGAGTGTAAATAAAAGAATAATTAAAATTGGAGCCCAAAGCAGATAATCGGCTGTTGCAAAACCGGTTGTGGTTATAATTGAAACCACCTGAAAGAGTGCGTCGCGAAAAGCATGTTCAACACCCAATTGTGTAGTTATTAATAATCCTGCAAAAATTAAACCGGTAAACAGCAATACAAAAATGCCGTAATACTTAAATTCTTCGTCTTTAAACACTGTTTTAAATCGGCCTTTAATAGCGAGGTACGAGATGGTAAAATTTGTTCCGGCAAGAAACATAAAAACAATAATTACATACTGAATAAAGGGCGACGACCAGTGTGCAATACTTGCTTGTTTTGTTGAAAATCCTCCGGTTGCCATGGTTGTAAACGAATGACAAACAGCATCGAACAACGACATGCCTCCAATCAGTAGAAGCAGCGTTTCGGCAATTGTAAATCCAAGATAAATAATCCATAATGTTTTGGCTGTCTGCCTGATACGGGGGCTTATTTTGTCGGGGGCAGGACCGGGAACTTCGGCAACATACAACTGCATTCCCCCAATTCCGAATACCGGCAAAATGGCCAGCGACAGAACAATTATTCCCATTCCTCCAAGCCACTGCGACATACTTCGCCAAAACAGAATTCCGTGAGGTAAGATTTCAATATCGGAAAGAATAGATGAGCCGGTTGTTGTAAACCCCGACATGGTCTCGAAAAATGCATTTGTAAAGTTCGGAATAGAACCGCTTAATACATAAGGGAGTGTTCCGAAGAAAGAGAATATAACCCAAACAAAAGCAACAATTATAAAACCCTCTCGTTTGCCAATATCTTTTTTTGCTTTTTGGGTGAGCAAAGCAATAACTCCACCCAGGAGAATTGAGATGCCCGAAGAGATTGCAATGGCTGTTGAGTCGTTTTCTCCATAGATAAGAGAAACGGCAAGGGCGAGCAACATGGCAACGCCTTCAACCAAAATTAAAAATCCAAGAACCCGAATTATAATCTTAACATTCATTTATCTGAAAATGGTGAGCTAAACTACTTAAAAAATTTCTCAATCTTTTTAATTCCTGAAGGAAGTGTGAAAACGACCACTTTATCACCCTCTTTTATCTGTGTTAATCCGTTTGCAATAAAGGCGTTTTCTCCCCGAATAACGCCTCCAATTTTAGCCTCTTCCGGGAAGTTTAAATCTTTAATTTCTTTTTCGGTAATTTTTGCATCGGGTTTCACAATAAATTCAAATACCTCAGCGTCGGAGGCAGTTAAACATTTTACTTTCGAAATGGCTGCATTTAGTGTAAACCGGTAGATGTAGCTGGCCGCATTTAGTTTTTTATTAATAATTGTGCCAATGTCCATCTGCTCGGCTAACCCCATAAATGCGAGGTTTTCAACTTCGGCAACTGTTCGACGTACACCAAACGATTTTGCAAGGTGGCAACTTAAAATGTTTGTTTCGGAATTGCCCGTTGTTGCAACAATTGCATCCATTTTGTTTATTCCTTCCTCTTTTAAAAGATTCAGGTCTCTTCCATCGCCATTAATTACCAATGCATTTGCGTATTTGTCGGCAATTTGTTCGCATTTTTCCAAACTGCTTTCAATAATTTTTATATTGTATTGGTCGCCTAATTTTTCAACTGCTTTTTGTGCAATCCGGCTTCCACCTAAAAACATAATGTTTTTAACACCAAAAAGCTTTTTATTGGTTAAATCGAAAACATGTTGCTGTTCGGCACGAGTAGTAATAAAAAACACAATGTCGCCTGCTTCAATCGAGTCGCTTCCTTTAGGTATAATTGTAATGTTGTTCCGGTTAATGGCAACAACCAAAATGTGTTCGTTTTCGCTGGCAATCTGCTCGAACGTTTTATTTAAAATCGATGCATCTTCGCGCACTTTAATTCCGAGTAGAATTAGTTTTCCGCTCGAAAACTCAATCATTTGGCGCGTGCCGGTCTGTTTTACTGCTGCAATTATCTCTTTTGCTGCTAAACTTTCGGGGTAAATTAACTCGTCAATCCCCATGTCTTTTAGCTTCTCTTTGTAATTATCTTTCAGGTATTCCGAGTTGTTTATTCGTGCAATTGTACGATGTGCTCCTAAATACGATGCCATGGAACAGGCCAGTACATTGCGCTCCTCGAACGGAGTAACGGCGATAAAAAGGTCGGCTTTCGATAGACCGGTTTTTTTTAAATCGTGAAAAGAGTGTGCCGAACCCTGAATGGAAAGTAAGTCAACATCGTTACTTATTTTTGCTAATTTATCTGTTGAGTCGTCGAGAAGAATAATATCGTGGTTTTCGTTTGTTAACATTCGCGCCAAGTGTGTGCCCACTTCTCCGGCACCTGCAATAATAACTTTCATCTTCGTATAAACTTAAAGTTCTAAAAATCGTTCATTAACTTCGTTTCAAACTATTTATTATTAAGCTCGTTTTTATGAATAAATAGTGCGGCAAATTAAAGTATTAACTTTGATATGCCATTCAAAACATTAAATTATTTTCTCTTATTATCGAAGGAATTAATGTTTAAAGTTACCATTTTTCTTTAAAAGCTCATAGTAAAGGTCTGTTGAAAAGTTATTTGGCTTGAGTTGAGTTGCAGATATAGTTGGGGGAAATCTTCTGTTTTTTATTCGTAATATTTTTGTCGAACAGAATTGTTTTTCCCTCAAAAATTACAATTCCATTTTCTGAAAACAGGTAACGGTTTTTAACCGTGTCGTTTATCGATACTATTCGCGGAGGTTTGAGTTTAAGCCAATTGCAGGTGTTATTTGTTAGTTGAATCATTCTGGACAGGTTATCTTTTCGGTTTTCGGTTATAATTATATTGTTTCTTCCTTTTATTAGTTGAAAAAAATGGGGGCGGGTAAATTGTATTATTTCTGTTTTATTATTTTGAGTGGCAATTAACGCATTTGATGCGATTAAGAGAAGAAGCACAAAAAGCAGGGTCGCTTTTAATGAACCCGGCCGGTGCGAACTGATAAACAGAAAGAAGTTGAAAATAGCAACTACGATAAGAATAAGTTCTAAAGGTCGCACCGAAATTTTACATACCGAAAGTGGAAACTGCTCAATTTGAGCAAGCAACAGATAACTCCATCTTATTATAAACTGAATTGCTGTTGAAAAAACTGTTGCGGCAAAGGTAATATTCGAGAAAACAAGTAGTGCCATTGCCAACGGAATTAGAACCATTGCAGCCGGAATAATTATAATGTTTGTAATAATAAAATAAGTTGGGAACTGATTGAAATAGAACGTAGTAATTGGAAACGTAGTAACTTGTGCAGCCATTGAAACAGTAATCAATGTCCAAAAAAAACGGCCTATTTTATTTTTTATACGAAGCAACTTAAAAAGCCTGGGTTGCAGAAAAATAATACCGAAAACGGCAGAGTAGGAGAGTTGGAACCCAATGTCGAATAAATTGTTTGGGTTAATTAGTAACAGAAAAAATGCCGATGCAGCAAGTGAATTATAGCTGTTTGGTTTTCGGCTAATGTTTTCGCCAATAATAAAAATTGAGAACATGGTTGTGGCGCGCATAACCGATGGCGAAAGCCCTGTAATAAAAGCGAAAGCCCAAAGGAAGCCAATGGCAATAACTACAAAAATTATCTTTCCAAATTTTTCTCTTCTCAGAAAACCAAAAACGAGAGTTATTACCCACAGTACAATACCAACATGTAACCCCGAAACGGCTAAAACATGCATGGCTCCGACAGAAGAGAAAATTCGCTTGGTTTCAGGGTCGAGGCTGCGTTTATAGCCGAGTGTTAATGCCGAAAGAATTTCGAGCTCGTTTGGCGTGAATTTTTGTGCTCTGTATATTTTTAGAAGATTTTCTCTGAATTGTTCTGCCGCTGTTTTTAACGAGTTCGTTGAAATGGCTTGTATGTAACTCCAATTTTTATCGGAAAGATAAACTGTTCGGTATATTTTCTTTCGCTCGAGATATTTCTTGTAGTCGAATTCAAACGGGTTGCCAAAGTTTTTTACGGGTTTGGGAGGAGTTGAGAAAACCAGTTTGTCGCCCGGTTTTAACTTTTTTGCTTTACTATTCTTTTCGAAATAAGCCAAAAGCTTTTCGCTGGTGCGAAATACCGAACTGTCGGCTTTTACCTCCGTTAATTTTAGCACCGCTTTTAGCGACTTTGTTTTTTGTTGAGGTTGTTCCAAAACGGTTGCTGTAAATATTCCCTTTTCGTAAAAAACCGGTTTTTTGTTAGTGAGTTTAAAAACAGTGAAGCCAAAAAGAAAAAAGAGAAAAAACACTCCAAAACCAAAAATGTGCGAGAATTGGAATTTAAAATGTCGATTGATAAATACCAATGCAAGTAAAACAGCCAAAAGAACAGGGAGTAAAACCGATATTGGAATTTGAATTATTGTAGCAGTAATAATGCCGGTTATTAAAGCAAAAACCGGCCTTAAAAAGGGAATCTGTTGAACTATGTTTTTCACTGTTTTTGTTGCTCGAAGATGTTTTGAGATTAACGAAAACAGGAAAAAAAAGTTACGCTATTTTTTTGCCGGAATTTTTATACGATAGTGCGGGTGAACCTTCCCAGAAGCAATGGCATTTAATTTACTTTTAAGCAATCGTTTACGCAATGGCGACAGATAGTCGATAAACAGAACACCTTCCAAATGGTCGTATTCGTGTTGAATTACCCGGCCGGCAAAACCTTTAAATGTCTCCTCGTGCTGAACAAAGTTTTCATCGAAATAGCGAATTCTTACTTCATCTTTTCGTGTAACATCTTCACGAATTTCGGGCAAACTCAGGCAACCTTCGTTCATCACCCACTCTTCGCCGGCAGTTTCAAGAATTTCGGCATTTATAAATACTTTTTTAAATCCTTTTAATTCAGGCTCTTCGTCGGCACCCGACGAGGCATCAATTATAAACAGCCGAATAGACATACCAACTTGCGGAGCAGCCAATCCAACTCCGTCGGAGTAGTACATGGTTTCCCACATATTTTCAATAATCTCTTTTAACTTCGGATTATCTTTGTCAATCTCTTTTGCTTTTTTCCTTAAAAGCGGGTCGCCATAAATGGTTATGGGATATTTCATTATTAAATATTGTTACGTTTTTGTTCTAAATAACTTTGCAAAATAATGGTTGCACTAATGGCATCAACCATTGCTTTATCGCGTCGTTTTTGCTTTTTAATGCCTCCGTCAATCATGGTCTGAAACGCAATTTTAGAAGTAAATCGTTCGTCTAAAATTTCCAGTTTCAACTCGGGATATATTTTTTGAAATTTTTTCAGAAAAGGATTAATATACCGAACAGATTCCGATGCTTCATTGTTCATCTGTTTCGGATAGCCAACTACTACCGCCTCTACCTTTTCGCTCTGGAAATAGTCTTTTAAAAACTCCCAGATGGTATGGGTTGGAACAGTTGTTAACCGGTTGGCAATAATTTGTCCCGGGTCGGTAACTGCTATCCCAACTCGTTTTCTTCCGTAATCGATGGCTAAAATTCTTCCCATTTTTCTTTTTTCAGAGCGGTGCAAAAATAGAGAGAAATAGCTGAATAAAAA
>JALUZN010000414.1 GCA_027011835.1 Draconibacterium sp.
ACTCCAACGATTATGCAAAAACGGTACCCACCGGAGGAGGCCGGTTCGAGTGCCGCGATATTAACGGCGAAGTAGTTTGGACGTCGGAGGAAATTGATATTTCAGAATATAAAAATATCTCGGTTCAGCTTACTGCAAGCGAGACGGGCAGTGGTAAAAACGAGGAGACCAAATACCTGAAAGCATTTTATATTCTTGACCATAGCAGCGAAATTCCTTTCGAAAAAAACGGCGATAACCGTGGAAACTGGGGGTCGAATTTGGCACAGCAAACTGCATTAAACGGAGAAAAACTTCAAATTGTTGTTTCCATTAACAATCACTATTCGGCCGATAAAGTAATACTCGACGAGGTGGTTGTTTTTGGCGAGGAGAAAGATCCGGTTATTATAAATCCGGGCGACCTGTTGATTAACGAGGTGCTTTTTAATCCGGTTGACGGGGGCAACGATTATGTCGAAATTTATAATAATTCAACAAAACAGATTTCACTCAATAAACTCTGTCTTGCTTCGCGCGATAAAAATCTGGAACTCTCTCAAATTGTTCCGCTTACAGACGAAAAGGTTGTATTTGAACCGGGTGGCTATCTGGCGCTTACAAAAGATACAAACGGTGTTTTCCCATTTTTTACTATTAAATGTGCCGCCTGTTTTTTACAGATGCAAAAATTTCCGTCGTTTAATAACGACCGCGATTATGTGGTGTTGCTTAATTCCAATAGGGAGGTAATCGATGAACTGTTTTATACTGTAAGTATGCACGCACCACTGCTTGCCGACAAGGAGGGCGTGGCACTGGAACGAACATCGTTTTTGGCAGTAACAACCGACTTTGGTAACTGGCATTCGGCAGCAACACAAGCCGGTTACGGAACGCCCGGATATATAAATTCGCAAGCCGAAACCGATACGAAAACTGAGCCGGTAGTGACTTTCGCTCCCAAATCGTTTTCGCCAAATTCCGACGGGTACAACGATGAATTTACAATTCAGTATCAACTCGAAAAGCCGGGATACTACATCAATATTTCTGTTTTCGATGCTGCAGGACGTTTTGTTGTTCAGCTTGCCCGAAACGAGATATTGGGAACTTCGGGCAGTTACAAATGGAATGGCACCGACGAAACCGGGCAACGTCAAAACCTTGGTGTTTACATAGTTGTTGTCGAGATTTTCGATTTGAATGGGAATGTTTATCGTTATAAAAGGGGGGTGGTTCTTACCGGTGTTCTGGAGTAGTTTTGAAAAATGAATTTGCGCTGCACGCGCAAAATATTAGTAGTCCCGGGATTTATCCCGGGGATTGTGAGTTCTCGAATCAAAAAAGGTGCGACCACAAAAGTTACAAAGAGCGGAAACAATGTACGCACCGCACAACGAAAAGAGAATTTCCACGAAGGTGTGCCTATGGCAGAATGATGAATCTCGATTTAAAAAAATCTGTAAATCTGTGGATGTTAATTTTGGGCTGTCTGTTTACCGTTGGATAAATCCAACGGCAAAGAATAAACTTACAACACAGTCTGTTACAATTATACCAATTTAATTTCAAAACACCCTAAATAATTTGTATATTTACTGCATGGGTAAACGAACAGTAATTATAATAAAAGAAAGCCTGAATGAATTGAATGTTTTGTACAAACAAACCAGAAAGCA
>JALUZN010000415.1 GCA_027011835.1 Draconibacterium sp.
GGTTCAGTGCGGTTGCAATTTTTATATACATATAATGCGGCATACGCATATTAATGTGTCCGGCTGCGTGAATCATACTCAAATCGAAATCGAACCGTTTTGCAATGTGTTCAAGATAAAATGGATCGAGCGGAATGCAGTGGCCACCAATCCCGGGACCGGGGTAAAATGCCTGAAACCCAAATGGTTTTGTTTTTGCCGCTTCAATTACTTCCCAAATGTTAATGTCCATTTTTCCTGCAAGAAGTGTCAGTTCGTTAATCAAACTAATATTTATAAGCCGGTATGTATTTTCCAAAATTTTAACCATTTCGGCAACACGGGGCGAGCTAACAGTGTGAATATTATCGATGGCGTTACTATACAACGCTTTTCCTATAATCAATCCATCTTCCGACATGGCACCCAAAACCTTAGGCGTATTTTTTGTGTGAAATGTTTTATTTCCCGGGTCAACCCGTTCGGGCGAGTAGGCAAGCCAAAAATCGGAACCGTGTTTAAGGCCGCTTTCGCGCTCAATAATGGGCAACATTAAATCTTCGGTTGTAGTGGGGTACGTAGTACTTTCGAGACTGATAAAGGTACCTGCTTTCATATTTTGCCCAATTGCCTCGCACGACGCTTCAATAAAACTCATATCGGGTTTACGAAACTTATCGAGAGGTGTAGGAACACAAATAATTAGCGCATCGCACTCTTTCATTCTACTGAAATCGGTAGTTGCCTGAAGTGTAATTTTATCTACCACTTCGCGTAATACTGCATCGCGAATGTCTTTAATATAGTTCTCTCCCGAGTTAATTTTATTAACCTTTTGTTCCGATTTATCGAAGCCAATTACTTGAACTCCGGCTTCGGCAAAGTTAACAGCAAGGGGCAACCCAACGTATCCGAGCCCGATAATTCCTACAACTTCGGTGTTGGTTTCTATTTTTTTTAAAATCTGTTGTGTGTGTTTCATTCTTATTCTATTTACCTGATATTTTATAAATGTTCGATGTTTTTGTATACTAATACTTCTTGTGAAGTTTGTATATTATTAACCTGACAGTAGAAGTTATTTTTTACGAATTGTTTTCTTCTGAACTTTCCGGTTGTGAAGTTTGCTCCGGCTCTTCATTCCATTTCTCTTTCAATGTTTCGAGAAACTGTTTCCCAAAAATCCATCCAATACCGAATATTCCTCCTAGGAAAATCCAGATTAAAAGAATCATCTTTCGTTTTGGTTTCGAGCGTTCCAACGGAATGGTTACGGGCTTAATTACCGAAAACACCGGAGTTTCTTCTTTAACAGTAATACGCGCCTGTTCCATCTGTTGAGCCACGTTCGAATAAACATCGAAAGCAAGTTGATACTCGCTTTGTAAACGTTCTTCTTGTGTTCGCGCCCGTGCCGAGGTTACATTTTTGTTGCGGTCGCGAAAATCGGCTAATGCGTTCTGTGCTTCCTCGAATTTCTTTTTTGTCTCTTCGAAACGTTCGGTTATAAATCGAAGTTGTGCTGCCGATTTCTCGGTTTTAAACTCTGTAATGTATTTTTGAAGCAACTCCTGAGCGCGTGTTGCTACTTCGGCAGCAAGCAGTGCCTCAATAGCCGAAGAGGTTAACGTAACGTAACCGTCTTTATCGTTTGTTTCCAACGAAATATTATTGTCGATAATTGTACGAATATCTTCCTGTTCTTTCGTTAAGTAAATTGGCTTATTTCGTAACGAATCGTTTGTTACAATCCGAATCTCTTTGGGTGCCGGTTTTAATGCTTTTAAAATAACCCCGGGTAAACCAAGTGTATATTTTTTTAGTTGATAAAAGAAACCGGTATCGCGGTACTGCATATAATAATCGTAAATTGAAACCGGATGATCGACATCGGAAAAGGTAAACGGTGTATTCATTAATTCTAACTGAAATGGTACACTTTTTACAATTTGCGGATAGATATATGGCGAGAGTTCAGCACTTCCTCCTTTATTCAGGTCGATATTAAAACCGGCCATAGCAGCCAGCGAAGAGAGGCCTCCCAATTTCGAAGACCCATTTGAAATCTGAGGCACCATAGTCGACGATGCCGTATATTGTGGTGTTGCAGTGAGGGCAATTATAATGCCAATAATACTGCTCACAATAACCGATTTAATAATAAACCTACGTCCGTCCCAAACGGTTTTTACAAGGGCAATAATATCAATCTCATCTTCATCTGCCTGATGATTGACTTGCTGATTGGTCAAAGTATCGTCTGTCATTTTTTCTTTTTTATACGTCTATTTTGTAAGGTTGGCAATGGTTGCTACTGATACGGCTATTGATGCAATAACACTTGCAAGGGCGAGCCATTTTCCGGCATCTCCACTTTTCTTTTCCGGTTTTTGGGGCACAACAATCTGGCTGCCGGGATGAACTGCCGGATAGCCCTTAAATATAAAACCTTTTCGTACCGCTGTAGTTCCGTTGGCATATTTCACATACATTTTCTTTTTATGGGCATCGTGCATAAATCCACCACAACGATCGATGTAATATTTTGCATTCTTTCCCTTTTCGTATGCGATTGAAAACGGGTTTTGTACATTTCCGGTAATTTTAATTGTTTGCATAAACTCCGGAATGTTTATCCGGTCGCCGTTGACTAAAAAGAGATCGCTTTGCCCACCCGGATGTTTTAATATTTCGGGCAGGTCGATTGCAATTTGTTCGTATCCAAGTTCTTTGGTTGTACGATAAAGCGTTGCACCTTCAATAAAAGCTTGTGGAGTTACACCTCCTGCCATATTTATAAGGTCAGAGATTCGCTGTCCCTTTTTGCTAATAGCAAACATTCCTGCATATTTTACTTCGCCCGAAATAAGTGCAGAACCTTGTTGCCGGTAGCCGGGAGCACGCCGCACATAAATTTGATCGTAAGGTTGCAGAACAAAATCTGGTTCTGCATTTTGTAAATCGCGTGTTGTTCCGGTTGTAAAAAGATGCACCAGTGTGTCAGTAAGTTGTGCCTCTTCACGGTAGCTTAACCGGCGAGCAATTTGAATGTAACTGCTGTCGGCACCTTCGGTAAATCCGTTGGCCAGATAAAGTGCATCGCGAAGAGTCATATTCTTCATAAAGTTAAATTTCGAAGGTTTGTTTACTTCTCCGGCAACAGTAATAAAAGGCATCTCTTTTATCTCTTTGCGCGATTTAATTGTAACAATATCCTCTTTTTTTAGAAGAAAATTACCCTCACCACTTAAAACATCGCTCACATTAAAACCAATAAACGTAGTTGTTTTGTCGGGATTGGTACGAATTACATCGCCAAAATCAAGCGCTCCTTCGCGCAACCCGTTGGCAAGATAAATAGCATCTCTTACGGTTACGCTGTCCATAAACGGGAATGTTCCCGGTTTTATCACATCGCCAACAACCGAGAAAATATTGTTTTCAATCATCTCGAAATTCGATTTTATATTTACAATATCTTCCGGAAACAACGGATAATCTTTAATTCCATTTAATACATCGCCCAAATTAAAAGTCACCAGTTTTTGTGTTAAGTCGGGGTTGTACCGAATAATATGTCCGCCTTTCAAATAAGCATCGGGCGTAACGCTGTCGGCCTTTTCAATAAGGTCGGAAAGCATCATATTTTCTGTCCATTCGAATTCGCCCGGACGAGTAACTGCTCCCGAGATGGTTACCCGATTTTCAAAAAGATCGATAATTGGCCCGTTTCTCACTTCATCGCCATTTTTTAAAAGCGTTTTAGCAGCTTCGTTAATGGGTACATCAATAATTTTATTTCCTTCCTGAGTTTTTCTGTATATCTGAAGTTTCGAAAGGTACGAGTTTACCGTAAAACCTCCGGCAAAACGAATGAGCTCCTTTAATGTCTCATTGTTTTTAATCTCGAACAAACCGTTGCGTTTAAATTCGCCATTTACCTCAACTCTTTTTTCGACCGGAGGAATAAAAATGATATCGTTATTTTTAAGTAAAATATTATCCGAAGGGTCGGCATCGACAAGAAACTTGTAAACATCGATAATTTTATAAACCTTTTTATCGCGAATAATTTTAATATTTCTGAATGAGCCAATGTGGTTGGGACCACCCGACAGGTAAAGCGCATTAAACACAGAAGCCGTAACCGGAAGCGTGTATGTTCCGGGAGTTGAAACCTCGCCAACCAGATTTACCTGAATAGAACGAAGCTGCCCCATATTTACCTGCGCAAACGTTTCGGGATTATCGGAGTTCAAATCGGAATAAATATCCGAAAGACGTTGCTTTATCTTTACCTCGGCATCGTCGAATGTAAGTCCGGCAACGTAAAGCGGCCCCACATCGGGAATCATTATCTGGCCGTTTTTATTTACTGTTAACTGATAATTGTTTTGCGAATTCCCCCAAATATTAATTAAAATTTGGTCGCCAATACTAATTTCGTAATTTTTTGGAGTTTGAATATTTAATGAGGGGTCGAAAGTGAGGTTTTTACTGTTAAAAAGATACGCTCCGAAAACCCGTCCTGTTGCATTTACCGAACCTTTGCGAGTCGACTTTTCCTGCTCGGGTTGTTTCTCCTCTTCCGGCAATTGGTCTAACTGGTTCACTGCTTCCTCAACCGGGTCGGTGGTAACTGTGTCGCTACTGTTTGTTGTTGTAGTGCTTTGTGTTGAATTAGTACCCGTTTCGTTTATCCTGCTTTCAAAGTCTCTGATTTGTTGCTCGGTAGCACCTTTTTGTCGAGCCAGATTGGCAGCATCCTGAGTAGAAAGGCCGGCATCTTTCATAGCTTGCTGCGCCCTTTTTATTTCCGATTTTGGCACTGTTTTTACATCAACACTTTTTATGTCTTGCGCCATCGATAGAGTGTTAAACAGAAAAACAAAACTTATCAAAAAAAGAGATTTAATTTTGAATCGCATATCAGTGGATTTAATTTTAGCGGTAAAGATAAATAATTTGTGGAAACCGACAGCCGATTATTCTTTGACTCCGGAAATATAACTTTTATACCATTTAACAAAACTCTCAACTCCTTTTTTTAACGAAGTATTTGGTGAGTAGTTGTATTTTCCTTTTAACGAAGCAACATCGGCAAACGTTTTATAAACATCGCCGGGCTGCATAGGAAGCAGTTGCTTTGTAGCTTTTTTACCCAACGCATTTTCAATTGTTTCAATAAACTCCATCAACATTACCGGATTACCGTTTCCAATGTTATGAATAAAATAAGGAGTCTTTTGTTCGTTCTCTTCCGTATTTAGCTTTGTTGTAATTATTTTTATCAACCCGATTACAATGTCGTCGATGTAGGTAAAGTCGCGTTGTAAATCGCCATTATTAAATACTTTAATCGGCTTATTTTTTGTTATGGCATCGGCAAAAAGAATTGGTGCCATATCGGGGCGACCCCACGGACCATAAACGGTAAAAAAACGGAGTCCTGTTGTGGGCAACTTATAAAGGTAACTGTATGTATGCGCCATCAGTTCGTTACTCTTTTTTGTGGCTGCGTACAAACTTACCGGGTTATCAACCGTGTCGGTAACCGAAAGTGGCATTTTTTTACTATTTCCATAAACACTCGACGAACTGGCATATACAAGATGTTTAATATTGAAGTTCCGGCACGCTTCCAGAATATTCATAAAACCCACAATATTGCTACTAATGTAAGCATGCGGATTTTCGATGCTGTAACGAACACCGGCCTGCGCTGCAAGATTGCAAACTATATCGAATTTCTCTTTTTCGAAAAGAGTGTTTAGTTCACTCCTGTCTTCGAGGTTCATTCTTATGAATGTGTAATTCTCAAACATAGAGCTCCTTACAGGGGTGTACCATTTTTCTGCACGACGATTAATTCCTGTTTCCTCTAACCGGGCATATTTTAATTCAACATCGTAATAATTGTTTATGTTGTCTATTCCAACTACGGTTACATCTTGTTGCAAAAGCTCCTTTGCAAGATGAAATCCTATAAAGCCTGCTGTTCCTGTTATTAAAATTTTCATTCGTATATAAAATTAGAATCAAGATACTAGAATCAAGACACAAGACAAGAAATTAGTGCTTCGGCTTAATCATGCTCCTGTGAATGAAATCTTTTATCATGTATGTTTTATCTCATTTTATTGATTTCAATGTCATTATCTATTCCATCAACTAAATTAATCCTGTTTTTTGGCTTCCTCCCAAATTATAT
>JALUZN010000416.1 GCA_027011835.1 Draconibacterium sp.
CTCCCGATTCGGTTCAGGAGGTTCAGGAAATACTTAAGCAAAACGGAATTAGTAGTGAACCGTTTGGCGAACTTACCGAACCCAAAAAAGATTTAATTACTGTAAAATAGATCGTTAGATTTTTAGACACAAGACACAAGACAAGACACAAGACACAAAGCAAGAATTAAACTGCTGAATATTAACTATTTGACACAATAATGGGCGTTTAGGTATTTTGCCGATTATCAGCACGACATAAAAAACATTCCGTAGGCTCCGTAGGAATCCCTATGGGAAATTCTTTCGTAATAACGAACTATTATTGTAAAATAGATTGAGTAAATTACTTATCTTCCATTACCCAAACTCCCGATTTCGGGTTTTCGTCGGTAAATTTGCGTTTTGCCTGAAGCGCCTCTTTTTCGGTGTTGTATTTGCCAATTCCTACAATGTAGAAGTTTCCTCTTTTCCCGAGTATAAACGGTTCGAATCCTCGTTTTTTTAATTCAATTAAATAGTTTTTTGCATTTTTCTCTGCTTTAAAACTTCCTCCAACCAGGTAAAATCTCGCCTGGTTATCAATTTTTTGTTCAACCGGCAAATCTTCTTTCTCTTTACTAATTAATGTATCCTGAACAGCTTGTGTTGTTGAATCAACCACAACTGTATCGGGCGTAACAACAACCGGAGCTTTTTTAATTACCAACTCTTCGCTTTTTTTCTGTTTCGGTTGTTGAGGTTTTTTTTCTGCCTGTTGTTTGTAGAGAAAAAATCCGACAAAGAAAAGTGGAATAAGTATCAATAAAAACCAATAGCCACCTCGCCTCTTTTTCTCCTCTTTTTCTTCCGGCTTTTCTTCGTTTTTAGCCGGCTCAACAACTGGCGGAATAATTTCTTTTTCAGGTTCGGTAACTTCTTCCTCTTTTTCACCATCATTCTCCGGTTTGTTGGTTGCCACTACCACAGGAGTTTCCTCCTCTTTCTTAGCTTCTTTTTCCAATGCAACCGTTTCCAGTCCGTACGAGTCGAGCAACATATTTTCATCGTCGAAAGGGGTAAATCTCACCTCATTCTTTTCGTCAACAAACAGCTCTCCGGTTTCAGCAATTGTAACCTTTTCGCCTTTATCGAGCTTATAGATAATGTTTTCGCGCTCTTTCTCTATTAATTTAAGTGCATCGAAATGCGAAACTGCTTCGCCCCCGGCAACACTTCCAACAAGCAACCCGTCGTTATTTCTAATTTGTCTGTTAAACGTTACCTCTTTCGACGGAGGTTTCATTTCGTTGGTCTCCCGGTTTATTTCTGCCGGTTTATAATTTGTAACAAATGCTCCGAATCCGGGAATAATAACCAGATCGTTTTCGAGAAGAAGTTCGTGTATATATTTTCCTATTTCCACTTTCAAAAATATTTATTGAGCAAAATTAACAACATCTTTTTGAATACGACAAAAAGCTTAGATTAAGTTTTCGAGAACCTGTGTAATATGTATCTGATAATTAGTTTTCGGCTCTGTTTATTTTCCTATTTTTACATTCAAAATAAATAGTATGGCACGTAAGATTTTAGTTACCGGAGGAACCGGATATATTGGTTCTCACACCGTTGTAGAGTTACAAGAGTCGGGGTTCGATGTAATAATTGTCGATAATCTTTCGAATTCGAGTAT
>JALUZN010000417.1 GCA_027011835.1 Draconibacterium sp.
TCGTACTCCTGTGCGTGAAATCTTTTATCATGAATGTTTTATCTCATTATAATTTTATTTTCAAAGGTAAAAATTCTTTTAAACTACAAAACCAATCCTATAGCAATTCCAAAGCTTAAAACAGTACCAGTTATTTTGTCGTATAAACTTTTGCCTGTAACATTGTAAAAAGGCGAAATATATGCTCTCATAAACCAATTTTTCATTTCGTGACGAACACCTACAATTGGTGTAAGATAAAGGTCGTAATCCCTGAAACCTTCTTCCGACTTTTTTTTTATCAAAAAATCTCCACCTAATCCGGCCTCAAAAAAAAATTCGTGGTTTCCAAAGTTACAAGTTAGCTGACAGGGAATATTAAATTTTGCATTTTGATTATTCATTTTAGGTGACCACCCTAAACCCGATTGAACAATTATTTTGTATCGGGGGTGAATAAAGAGTGTTTTCCCAATATTAGCAGAGGCAATCATTCCGGTACCTCCCACTTCAAAAGAGAGATAGGAATTATGTGTTTGCCCAAAAATAGAAATTGGTAGAATAAAGAATACGAATATGGGTATGCGAAACATTTTAAGTTTTCTTACCCAACGTCCTATTCATCTGTTTTATTCTATTTTTCTCAGATGTTTTTCCCAATTCCACGAAGATAAAAGCATATCTTCCAGTCCTTTTTCAGCTTTCCAGCCCAACTCTTCGTTGGCAAAAGTTGTGTCGGCCCATATTTTTTCGATATCACCGGCACGCCGGTCAACAATTTTATAGTTCAGTTTTACTCCCGACACTTTTTCAAATCCTTTTACCATCTCCAAAACCGAATAGCCATTTCCGGTTCCAAGATTAAAAATTTCGTAATTCGATTTGTTTTTATTTGAAAGCAACCGGTTAATGGCAACTACATGAGCTTTTGCCAAATCGACCACATGAATATAATCGCGAATTGCCGACCCGTCGGGCGTGTTGTAATCGTCGCCAAAAACTTTTAATTCGTCGCGCAAGCCGGCAGCAGTTTGAGTAATAAACGGCACCAAATTATTTGGAATTCCCAATGGCAGCTCGCCAATTAATGCCGACTTGTGTGCTCCAACCGGATTAAAATAGCGCAAAGCAATGGTTTTTAATTTCGAGTTTGCCGCAGCGGTATCGCTTAAAATATCTTCGTTTACACGCTTGGTATTTCCGTAAGGCGATTCGGCATCTTTACGCGGAGTTTGCTCGGTAACCGGCAAAACATCGGGTTGCCCGTAAACAGTACACGACGATGAGAACACAATATTTGGAACATCGTACTTTATCTGGCACTCTAAAACATTCATCATCGAAACCAGATTGTTTCGATAATAGAGCAACGGTTTTTCAACCGATTCGCCAACAGCTTTCGAAGCGGCAAAATGAATTATTGCCTCAATGTCGCTGTTCCGGCTAAAAAAACTATCGGTTTTTTCTTTATCGGCCAAATCGAATTGCTCGAATGCCGGTTTTATTCCCGTAATTTTTTCAATATTATCTAAAACTTCAATACTCGAATTCGAAAGATTATCGACAATTATTACATCGAACCCCGACTCTTGTAACTCTACAACGGTGTGAGAACCAATATATCCGGTTCCTCCGGTAACTAAAATCTTACGTGCCATACTATTTGTTT
>JALUZN010000418.1 GCA_027011835.1 Draconibacterium sp.
ATTATCTTGACGAATTTTGTTATAAATTTAATCGAAGATATCACGGAGAAGCATTGTTCAACCGGCTTTTAGTGGCATGCGTGAGTTATAAAAACGAGTTTGGGTATAAATACGGATAATCATATAACTTTATAATACCGTATAATTGAATTTAATTATTTTGTGTAAGGTTGAGTATGTTATTGGAAGAGGTTTATTTTCTTTTACTTTTGCCATAAATTATAGATTGTGAAGAGAGTTGTATTGTTTTTTGTTTTTCTTAGCCACAGTTTACTGTTACTGGCAAATAATGAAGTTGCCCCCGAAGGAAATAAATTAATCGGGTTTTTTCTGGCTTTGCTTATTTTAACTATTTTACTCTTTTCAATAAAAAAAAGAGGAGATAAAACAAAAACAAAAAAGGGCCGGTTATTTCATCAGAGGAATAAAATAAAAATAGAGCTCGAAAAAGATCGAATGTACTATCCCAACATCTTAAAATTGAAAGTTACCAACCGGGGAAATTCGGATATCGATTTGGATAAACCACTTCTGGTTTTCGACAATTTCTGGCTAAAGCGGAAATTCAAAATCAAAGGAATTGGGAAGTACTCTTTTTATCCGCTCTACCTTGAAAAAGGAGCCACACACTCTCTCAAAATTGATATTACCCGTTTTTATCTGCACGATAAAAAGTTGAAAAAATATCCAAAAATAAAAGTAAAACTGTTCAATGTTAATGGAAAACATTTGGGCAGCAAATCTGTTTATATTCGTAAAACATTAATCAGATTTTAGATGAGAAACTGGAAGTTTAACCACATCGATTTTTCGACCTACCCGTTTTACGACAAAGACGATTTAGGTGTTTTTTGGTCGCCCGAAAAAACAAAAATTAAAATTTGGGCACCCACTGCAAAAACAGTGGAGTTGCGTTTGTACAAAGACGGGCAAACAGGCGAATCGTTTTTCAAAACCAACTTACAACCTTCGGGAAACGGAACGTGGCAAACTGTTTTAACCGGCGACTACGAAGGGAAATATTACACATTCAGAATTAACGATGGCGACTGGTTAAACGAAACCCCCGATATTTACGTGCGTTGCGTGGGTGTAAATGGCAGGCGCGGACAAATTTATAATCCCGAAAAAACAAATCCCGAAAATTGGCACAACGATAAAAAACCTCATCGTACTAGTTTTACCGATTCAATAATTTACGAAACACACATTCGCGATTTTTCGATTGCCGAGAATTCAGGAATTAAAAACCGAGGGAAATATTTAGGTTTTACCGAAAAGGATACAAAAACTTCGAATGGAATTTCAACCGGAATTGCACATTTGCAAGAGCTGGGAATTACTCACGTTCACCTGTTGCCGGTGTACGATTTTTATACCGTCGACGAAGAGCAACCGTTGGAGAAATACAACTGGGGCTACGACCCGCAAAATTTCAATGCCCCGGAGGGTTCGTATGCAACCAATCCGTACGACGGAACAGTGCGTATTCGCGAGTTTAAAACTCTGGTACAAGCCCTGCATACTGCGGGAATTGGCGTTATTCTCGATGTGGTTTATAACCACACTTATTTTACAAAAGAGTCGGCTTTTAACCAAACCGTACCCGGTTATTTTTACCGGCAAAACGAAGACGGTACCTTCTCGAATGCCTCGGGCTGTGGCAACGAGTTTGCAACCGAGCGTGCTATGGTTCGAAAATACATTATCGACTCGCTAAAGTACTGGACAAATGAATTTCATATCGATGGGTTCCGGTTCGACTTAATGGGTGTGTACGATTTGGAAACAATGAAAAGCATTCGTGTCGAACTCGACAAAACCGATCCCGGGCTGTTTTTATATGGCGAGGGTTGGGCAGCCGACCGGAGTCCGATGCCGGAACAGTTTCGGGCAGTAAAAAACAATATTAACCAACTACCAAATATTGCCGCGTTTAACGACAATTTCAGAGATGCACTAAAAGGAAACCACGGAAATAAAAAGAGTAAAGGTTTTGTAAGTGGACTGGAGTTGGCAGAAGAGCCGGTAAAATATGGAATTGTTGGTGCAATTAATCATCCGCAAATTAATTTCGATTTCATTGAAACACTGCAACATGCCTGGGCAGCAGAACCAAATCAGTGCATCAACTATGTTTCGTGCCACGATAATTATACCCTTTTCGACAAACTAAAAATGAGCCTTCCGAAGGCAACCGATATTGAGTTGCGAAAGATGGTAAAACTTACCGGAGCACTGATTCTTACTTCGCAAGGAGTACCATTTTTACACGCCGGAGTAGATTTTTGCCGTTCGAAAGACGGCAACGGAAATTCATATAAATCGCCCGATCCGGTCAATCAAATCGACTGGCACAGAAAAGAGCAATACCACGATGTTTTTGAATATTTCAGAAAACTGATTCAGTTACGGAAAAACCATCCCGCATTTCGAATGGCAACATCTAACCTGATTCAAACAAACCTTAACTTTTGTATTCCTTACGAAATGGGAGTTATTTCGTATTGCTTAACCGGAAATGCAGTGGGCGACCCGTTTAAAACAATTATTGCCATTTTTAATGCCAATAAAAAAGAGGTTTCAATTCCCATTCAGGAGGGACTTTTTAAGATTATTGCCAAAGGAGATGAGCTGAATGAAGCCGGAATTGGCGAACCGGTTTCGGATATGGTAGCCGTTGCACCGGTTTCGATGACTCTTTTGGCTTCGGTTTAAACAACAGATAATTGAGAAATTAATATACTGCCAGCAGCAAATTGATATCCTGTGCGGGAATATTAAACAACCTGCCCACTTCAGGATTCGTAAGAATTCCGCGATAAATATAAACGCCCTTTCGGAAACCCTGCGAATTTTTAATATAATTGTCGACACCGCCATTTTCGCCAACAGCAAGCAAAATCGGGATTAAAATATTACTCAAAGAGATTGATGCCGTACGTGCCACCATTGCCGGTGAGTTAGGAACACAGTAGTGCAAAACGCCATGTTTTTCGTAAACAGGATGATTGAAATCGGTGGGTTTTGAGGTTTCGAAACACCCTCCCTGACTTGCATTTAAATCGATAATAACCGCCCCCTCTTTCATCTGTTTTACCAAATCTTCCGAGACTTTAAACTTTGGAGAAGTATTAAATGCAGTTGCACCAATAACCACATCGGCCGAAATAAGGGCCTTCCGTAAAACTTTCGGATAAAAAACCGAGGTGAAAATGCGGCGTCCCAATTTCTCCTCCAGTTTACTCAATTCGTAAACCGATGTGTCGAAAACTTTAACAAAAATCCCCAGTCCGAGTGCTGCGCGTGCTGCATATTCTGCCGCAGTACTTGTTCCAATAATTACAAGTTCGGCAGGTGTTACTCCGGTTACCTCGCCAAAAAGAACGCCTTTTCCGTTTCGCGATTTACTTAAATATTCGCTGGCAGTTGTTATGGCAGTTACTCCGGCAATCTGGCTCATTTGATGAACAACAGGTGAAAACCCATCTTCGTTCTCAAGGTATTCGAAAGCGAGAGTGGTTACCTTTTTCTTCATCAGTTTCAGTATCGACTCGGAACGGTGTGCCTGCGTTTGGAGGCTCGAAATAATTACCTGATTTCCACGGAGCATATCAATCTCGTCGCAACTAAATGGTGCTACCCGCAAAATTATGTCGCACTGAAAAGTCTCCTCTTTTTTATCGACAACTGTTGCGCCTGCCTCGCGATACTCTTCATCGGAATAGCTGGCCGATTTGCCCGCGTCTTTCTCAATCAGAATTTCGTGGCCATACGAAATAAGCAAATCAACAGCTTGCGGAGTTAATGGCACACGGTATTCCACTTTATCAAAATCGGAAGGAATACCGATTTTCATCTTTTTCCCTTTTTTTTGAATCTCCAACATCTCTTCTTGCGGAAGCAGCATGTTTTTTGGTAACGAGATTTTTTCCTGCGATTTATCCGATGATTCCATTCTTTTTAATTTGGCAAACTAAAATGTAAAATTAGGGTAACAAGTTACAAGCAAAAGGGGAGTTTTCAAAATGGGTTAATTCAATACAAAAAATTATGAGAAACCGGCACGATAGAATTGCCTTTAATTTTTCTTATTGGCTGTAATTCGTCTGCTTTCATCGTCTCCAACTTCAATTTTAACTTCAACAATGTTTTCGGGCAACAGCGGTTCAATCATCTCGGGCCATTCGATAAAACAGTAGTTTCCACTGTAAATATACTCCTCGTATCCCAAATCGTAGGCCTCTTCCAGATTCTCGATACGGTAAAAATCGAAATGAAAAACGGAGGATAAATCTTTGGTTTTATATTCATTAACAATTGCAAACGTGGGACTGGTAACCACATCGTCGGAATTGAGGGCATTACAAATTGCCTGAATAAATGTTGTTTTTCCGGCTCCCATTTTTCCGTACAAAGCAAAAACCCGCTGGTTGGCAAACTGCTCGATTAATTTTGCAGCTGCACTTTTTAACCCGTCTATCGATGTAACTTTTTCTGAAAACATTTTTTCGAACTCTTTGTGCAATATTACAAAAAGAAGATAAATTTTAGGCAACAATTTTAAAACACGATAAAAATCAGTAAAAAAGGATTGTTCGATTCGGTAAAAATTTCGGTAAAAAATATTAATTTTGCACAAACTTAATTCAATATTGATATGAATATTCCAGCTGATTTAAAATACACAGAAGACCACGAGTGGGTTCGCATTGAAGGCGATGTTGCTGTTGTAGGTATTACCGATTTTGCCCAAAGCGAATTGGGCGATGTTGTTTTTGTTGAGATTGAGACTGAAGGTGAAGAGCTCGACAAAGGCGAAACTTTTGGTACGGTTGAAGCCGTAAAAACTGTTTCGGATTTGTTTATGCCTGTTGGTGGCGAAGTAATAGAGTTTAACGAAACGTTAGCCGACGAGCCGGAGCTGGTAAACAAAGATGCATTCGGCGAAGGCTGGATGATAAAAATTAAAATGAGCGACGCTTCGGAAGCAGACGCATTAATGTCGGCCGAAGAGTATCAAAAAATGATTGAAGCATAAGATTGCTGATAACTTAACTTATTTCGAAAAAGTGCAGGCACTGCCTTTGCTTTTTACATAAAAAAACCGAAGCTTTAAAAAGCTTCGGTTTTTTTATTTTAATGTTTTCGTTATCAACCGCCACATTTCGACCATCCGCACGAAGCGCATGTTAAACATCCCTCCTGATAAACAACATCGTCAGAGCCACACTCTTCGCATTTTGCTCCTTCGGCTTTTGTTCCCGATGGAATGTATTTTTTCAGTGCCCTCACAACACCAACTTTCCACGAAGTGATGGTTTCGTTATCTAACTGCAAACTGGTAACCAACTCTACAACTTTGTTAATTGGCATTCCATGGCGCAAAGTGCCCGAAATTAATTTTGCATAGTTCCAGAAAACAGGATTAAATTTATGCGACAGTCCCTCAATCGTTGTCTTGTACCCGCGCTTGTTAATGTACTGAAAATCGTACCGCGAAATATCGTCGCTTTCTCTGTGTTTCAGGATAAAACCTTTCGATACCGAACGAGGCAATAAAATACCGTCTTCATCGTCTAACAATCCGGTAAATATTTCGTACGGTCTACCATCTAACAAACCAATAAAAGCAATCCATTTATCTTTATTGTTTTGAAAGCGAACAACATCGGCTTCCAATTTTTCCGGACGTTTTGTTGGAAATACAGAGTTTGTCTCTTCTTTTTTCTCATCGTCCGAGATTAATACGCCTGAACGCGACCCGTCGCGATAAACGGTAACTCCTTTGCATCCGCTTTTCCAGGCTTCTAAATAGAGCTGACCTACCAGTTCCTCTTTTACGTCGGCAGGTAAATTAATGGTAACACTAATCGAGTGGTCGACCCATTTTTGAATTTTACCTTGCATTCTCACTTTTGCCAACCAGTCTACATCGTTCGAAGTTGCTTTGTGATAAGGCGATTCTTCAATTAGTCTGTTACGTTCTTCCTGCGTATATTCTTTCGATGGATCGTATCCGTTTGCTACCATCCATGTTTCAAATTTATGATGGTAAACGGTATACTCTTCCCAGTGGTCGCCCATCTCATCAACAAAATCGACACGGGCATTTTTATCGTTTGGATTTACTTTCCTTCTACGTTTATAAACCGGCATAAAAACAGGCTCTATTCCCGAACTTGTTTGTGTCATTAAACTGGTTGTTCCGGTAGGAGCAATTGTGAGCAAAGCTATATTTCTACGCCCGTATTTTGTCATCTGTTCGTATAGCTCGGAGTCTTCATTTTTAATTCGGTTAATAAGCGGATTGTTCTCCTCGCGTTTACTGTCGTAAATTGCAAATGCGCCACGGTCTTTTGCCATTGCAACCGACGACCGGTATGCTTCGATGGCAATAGTTTTATGAATTTCTTCCGAGAAATCGGTTGCATTTTCGCTGCCGTAACGAAGCCCGAGAGCTGCGAGCATATCGCCTTCGGCAGTTATGCCAACACCTGTTCGGCGCCCTTCGTTTGCTTTTTTCTTAATGTTCTCCCACAAATTCTTTTCGGTAGACTTTATAATTTCATCTTCGGGGTCGGAATTAATTTTATTTAAAATGGCATCGATTTTTTCCAACTCCAAATCAATAATATCGTCCATAATGCGCTGTGCATAATGCACATGCTCTTTAAAAAGTTCGAAATTAAATTTTGCCTGTTTTGTAAACGGATTATCGACATACGAATAGAGGTTTATTGCCAAAAGCCGGCAACTGTCGTACGGACAGAGAGGAATTTCGCCACAAGGGTTTGTCGAAACTGTTTTATATCCAAGGTCGGCATAACAATCCGGAACCGATTCGTTAATTATAGTGTCCCAGAACAGTATACCCGGCTCGGCCGATTGCCAGGCATTTTTAACAATTTTCGACCACAGTTTTCCGGCATCTATCTCTTTTTTATAAACCGGCTCTTTTGCGTCTATTGGGTATTGCTGCACATAGGATGTTCCGGCTTCTACTGCCTGAAGAAAATCGTCTTGCAGTTTTACCGATACATTGGCTCCGGTAACTTTCCCCTGCTCCATTTTTGCATCAATAAAGCTTTCCGAGTCGGGGTGTTTTACCGAAACCGACAGCATTAATGCCCCGCGACGTCCATCTTGTGCCACTTCGCGTGTTGAGTTGGAGTAACGTTCCATAAACGGAACAATTCCGGTTGAAGTGAGTGCCGAGTTTTTAACCGGCGAACCTTTGGGGCGTATGTGCGACAAATCGTGGCCAACGCCTCCGCGACGTTTCATCAGCTGAACCTGCTCCTGGTCAACTTTTAAAATACCACCATACGAATCAGAATCGCCATCGTTTCCTATAACAAAACAGTTCGAAAGCGATGCGACCTGATAATTGTTGCCAATTCCGGTCATGGGGCCTCCCTGTGGAACGATGTACTTAAATTCTTTCAGAACGTTGTAAATTTCATCTTCGGTTAACGGGTTTGGATACTTTTTTTCGATTCGGGCAATCTCTTTCGCCAATCGTTTATGCATGTCGTCGGGGGTAAGTTCGAAAATATTTCCGAACGAATCTTTTAGGGCATATTTATTTACCCAAACGCGTGCAGCCAAATCGTCACCTTTGAAGTACTCGAGCGAGGCATTTATTGCTTCTTCCTGTGAGTAAATTTTTCTACCAGCCTGTGTTTTTACTGAGACTTCGTTTTGCATCATTTCTTTAAATTAATAGAGTATTGAATGTATAAATTTTTTAGTTCTGAAAATTGTTTTTGGCTTCATGGCAAAAGCGGTTACGAAGATAGAATACAATCCAACATTTTGGAAGTTTTTTTTAATAAAAGAAATCAAAAGTTATCAACTTCGCATTGTTATCATACTGCCTACCAATGCTTTAAGCTTTTGATATCTGAAAATTGTTTACAAAAAGTGAAAACTTTTTAAGAAATTTAAGATTGGTTTTTTGTCGAATATTTAGTTCGAAAATACGACTTTTTTTGGCGAAAAAACAGTAACAAATTTCAGTCCAAATGGTTAGCTGTGTTGAAAACTTTTTTTATGATAAATTTTGTTGAACCCACATTTTTTTCAACATATTTTCGGGTAATCTCTTTCGTATCATTCACAAACTTTTTCTCTGAGATTAAACGCAAAAACAGTTGCTCAAGCTCGCTATATTTATCAATAGAGAATGCTCCTCCATCGGATATTAAATCCACCGCCTCTTTAAATTTTTTGTAATTGGGGCCAAAAACAATTGGCATGCCAAAAGTTGCAGCCTCCAGAATATTATGAATACCAACACCAAATCCGCCACCAATATAAGCAACGTTACCATGCTGATACAGAGACGACAACAACCCTATTGAATCAATTATTAACACCTCATACTTATCAACCTCCGTTTCAGTGATTTTACTCATCGAAATAGCGGGTCTTTTCAACAATTCGTGAATTCTGTTAATATTAGCACCGGAGACCTCGTGGGGTGCAATTACAAACTTTGCATTGCCGTATCGGTTAATAAACTCTATTAATAACTCCTCATCGGGTTTCCAGGTACTTCCGGCAATAAAAAGCAGGCTCTCTCCCTTAAACTTTTCAACAGCCGTAATCTTTTTTGCTGCTTTTGCAATTGCCGCCACACGGTCGAAGCGGGTGTCGCCGGCAACCGAAATGTTATTAAGTCCGATATTTCTAAGCAATTGTGCCGAGGTTTCGTTTTGCACAAAAAAGTGTTCGAATTTAAAAAGTGTTTGCCGGTACCATCTCCCCCAAAATGTATTTTTAAAAAACTGTTGGTTTTCGCGAAAAATGGCCGAAACAATATAGAGTGAGATGTTTCTCTCCTTCAATTCGGAAATAAAATAGTACCAAAATTCGTATTTTATAAAAAATACTTTTTCGGGTTTAACAATGTCGATAAACGCCTGTGCATTTTTTTTTGTATCGAGAGGGAGATACGATATTACATCGGCGCCTTCGTAATTTTTTCGAATTTCGTAACCCGAGGGGGAGAAAAAAGTAAGTACAATTTTATACTCCTGGAACTGGCTCCTGATTTCCTCTATTACCGGACGCCCCTGTTCGAATTCACCCAGCGATGCACAATGAAACCAAATGTACCGGGCATCTTTTTCAACTTGATTTTTAAGCGTTTCTCTCCACCCTTTTCTGCCAATCACAAACTGCTTTGCCTTTTCGTTAAAAAGCGATGCAAAACGCACGGCAAGCGAAAATAGAGAAATTCCGATTTTATAAAGTAGTTCCATTTTTCTATTACGAAGTTAATAAATGCGGCGTTCTTTTAAATATTCGTAAACAGTAATTGTAATTATATGCAGCAAAAACAGCGATGCAAAATTTTCGACGGGAATAGAAAAAAGCTGAACTCCCAAAAAATACACATCGTTATATTCTATTATTGGCAAACCAATTAAAACTTTCTCTATCAGAATAAAAGGAACAAGCAATATAATATACGAAAGGTAAAACTTTGTATAATGAGTTTTAAATCTATTTCGGAATATTGTATATCCTAAATAGATGGTAATTAAAAAGAAGAGGAAAAAAGGATAAATTTTATTGTGCGAAGAATAAGCGGTAACGCCAACCAACACCAGCACAATTAAACTCAGCAAAAGGAAAAAATTGGGATATTCGATGTGACTAAATTGCTGTTTAACAAGCTCGTAAATAGAAATTCCGAGAAACGGAACAACAATAAAAAAGAGCCACTCTTCAACAGGCAAATCCAACAGATTTATACCCAAAACATATTTTGGATGATAACTCCATACGGCAAGTTTTGCAAATTGCAAATCAATCATAATAAGAATGGCAGCCGAAAAAGCAATTGCCGGAAACATATATTTTACCAAGCCAAAAACGTTTAACCGTTTAGTTAAACCCACACCCGATAAAATTGCAACAATTGCGGCAAGAGTTAATAAGAATGCAAAATTATGAATCTCCATTTTTAAAAATTTGTGCCAAAGGTATAGCATTTATAGAAACATTTGCGATGTGTTTTTCTTTTTCTGCTATATTTAGTCTTATTATTTTAAAGCCTAATAATTAGAAACATTTTATCGGTAAACCATGAAATTCAGGATAACAGTTTGGATAATCATGCTTGCAGGTGGTATTGCAGGTGGTTACTTCATCGATTCGGTATTATTTCCCGGAATTCACAGCAATATTTATTTCCATATTGCTTGCTTTCTGGTTGGTCTGTTCATCTTATTTTTAGTAATGAAAATAAGTAAAAACACCGGAAGAACTTTAGCAAAATATGGAAGAAGAGGAGAACTGAAACGGATGGAAACAAATGTTCTGGTAAAAAAAGGAGCCTACAAATACATGCGGCACCCCATGCATTTAGGGCTTTTTCTTTTCCCTGTAGCAATTGCCTGTTTGGTCGCTTCTCCTTCGTTTATTTTAATTATTAGTCCGGCAGAGGTTGCATTTATGTTACTAATGATAAAGTTAGTTGAAGAGCCCGAAGCCATATCGAAGTTCGGCAATTTATATCTTGAATACAAAAAGGAGACACCTTGGTTTTGCTTTAAAAGAAGATGCTTAAAAGAGCTGTTTAAGAGCGTTTCGTACAAAAAATAAAAAAAAACTCCCCGAAGCAAATCTCCGGGGAATACTTTTTATTAATAATTTGTCTCTTTAATCTCGAAATAAGCTTGCGGGTGTAAACAAGCCGGGCACATTTTGGGTGCAACTGTTCCTTCGTGAATAAAACCACAATTGCGGCATTTCCATACTACTTTATCGCCACGTTTAAAAACTTTTCCCTCTTCCAGATTATTGTACAAGGTACGGAAACGATTTTCGTGAGCGGCTTCAACTTTTGCAATCATTTTAAAAGCGGTTGCTACCTCTTTAAACCCCTCCTCTTCGGCAACTTTTGCAAACTCGGGGTACAACTCAGTCCACTCTTCATTCTCGCCGTCAGCCGACGCCTTCAAATTCTCGAGTGTTGTTCCTATCTTTCCGGCCGGATAAGTAGCTGTAATTTCCACCATATTCCCCTCTAAAAACTTAAAAAAACGTTTTGCATGTTCTTTTTCGTTTTCAGCGGTTTCGGTAAATATTGCCGAGATTTGTTCTAATCCCTCTTTTTTTGCCTGACTTGCAAAATAGTTGTAACGCATACGTGCCTGCGACTCTCCTGCAAACGATTTCAGAAGATTTTGTTCTGTTTTTGTTCCTGCTAATGATGTCATATAAATTGATTTTTTAGTTCCTTAAAATTAAACATATATTCAGAGTACATGTTCAACACATAAACTAATTTTGAAACTTTCTTAATAAGGGCTATTTTATTGTTGTAAAAAGTGAAAAAAAAACGACCTTTGCAACCGTAAAATTTACTGCTATGACAATAGAAGAAATTCAACAAGAGATTATTGACGAGTTCTCGATGTACGACGACTGGATGGATAAATATGGTTATTTAATTGAGTTGGGAAACGAACTCGAGCCACTCGATGCGAAAGAGAAAAACGACCAGAATTTAATTAAGGGATGCCAAAGCAGGGTTTGGCTGGTAGCCGATTTTGTCGACGGGAAGATAATTTTCCGGGGTGAAAGCGATGCTGTTATTGTTAAAGGATTGGTTGCCCTGCTTTTACGTGTTGTTTCGGGTAGAACACCAAAAGAACTGATGGAAAACAATCTTCATTTTATCGACGACCTGGGTTTAAAACAACACTTGTCGCCAACACGCTCGAACGGGCTGGTTGCTATGATAAAACAAATAAGGTTATACGCTGTTGCTTATAGTAGAATGGTAGATTAATTGCAAAATGGACAAACGAATTGACTTAATAATAGAGAACCTGAAAGAGGTTTACGACCCCGAAATTCCGGTAAATGTTTACGATTTAGGATTAATTTACAACGTTGATGTTGACGAAAACAACAATGCAAACATTTTAATGACCCTCACCGCACCGGGCTGCCCGGTGGTCGATGTACTGGTTGAAGAGATTTCGGAAGCAGCTAAAAAAGTCGAAACCATAGAAAACGTAAATGTTGAACTTACTTTTGAGCCACCGTGGGATAAATCGATGATGAGTGAAGAGGCCCGGCTGGAACTGGGATTCTTCTAAAATACTTTTCCCAAAAGGGCTGTAAAACTCCTTAAGGTTTTACTGAAAAAATAATGGATTCCGATAAAATAGCAGACTCGATAAAAGCGAAAGCAAAATCGTTGGGATTGCTGGAGTGCGAAATTATTCCGGCAACTTCGCTTGACGAAGAGAAAGAGCCATTTCTAAATTGGCTAAACAACAACTTGCACGCCGGGATGAGTTACATGGCACGAAATGTTGAAAAACGGCTCGACCCGCGACTGCTATACGAAAATGCAAAAACAATAATTGTTGTCCTTCAAAACTATTTCCCACCCGACACACAAACAGATTCCACTGCTCCGGTACTTTCGAAATATGCCTACGGAACCGATTATCATTTTGTTTTGAAAGAGAAACTGAACAAGTTACTCGGGTTTATTAAAAACGAAGTTGGCGACTGCAACGGGCGTGCATTTGTCGATTCGGCACCGGTTTTAGAACATGCTTGGGCAAAAAGAGCGGGGCTGGGCTGGACAGGGAAAAACAGCCTGCTAATTTCGAAAGAACATGGCAGTTTCTTTTTTATTGGCGAACTTGTTTTAGACATCGAACTGCCCTTCGGCAAAGTAAATCGTGTAAAAAACCATTGCGGAAACTGCACACGGTGCATCGATGCCTGCCCCACACAAGCCATTGTGGCAAACGGTGTTGTCGATGCAAACAAGTGCATTTCGTACCAAACAATAGAAAACAGAGGCGACATTGATAAAAACTTAAAAGGCAAGCTGGACAACCGTATTTTTGGTTGCGACATTTGCCAGGATGTGTGCCCGTGGAATTCGAAACCCATTCCTCATTCCGAGCCGGCTTTCAATCCAAACAAAAAACTACTTGCCCTGTCGAAAAACGAATGGCACGCAATGGAGAAACCACTTTTTAATGAATTGTTTAGAAACTCGCCGGTACTACGAACAGGATTTAAAAAGCTAAAACAAAATCTCGATTTCCTAAACGATTAGTTTTTTGGTATAGAAATTGCAATGCGCCCCATAAGTTTTAAATTAATAATTAAACAGCATTATTTTAAACGATACTAAACCACGGCTCCCCCGCCGTGGTTTCTTTCTTTCAGCCTGCATGGGTTCTCCCTAATTTATCTTTATCATTTGTTGAACAAACTATTTTTTTATTTAAAATAGTCAATCTTCACGCGCTATTATTTATCTTTATAAAAAATGAAAATATGAAAAGCAAAATACCAAAACTTGTTAAAGATGATAAATGGTTAGAACCTTTTTCTGAAACAATTATAAACCGCATAAAAGAGGCCGACACAAAAGAGGCCGAGTTAACCGGCGAAAAGTCGCTGGCCGATTTTGCAACCGGACATCTCTATTTCGGATTACACAAAACTGTTGAGGGGTGGGTAATTCGAGAGTGGGCACCCAATGCAACACACATTTATTTAGTGGGTACTTTTAACAATTGGGAGGAGAAAGAAGATTTTCTGTTTACCGGTTTAGAAAATGGTGTTTGGGAATTAAAACTTAAAAAAGAGGCACTGCACCACGAAGATTTGTATGCCCTTTCGGTGCACTGGGCAATTAACTTCGGAAAACGAATTCCGGCGTGGGCAACCCGCGTTGTTCAAGATTCGAATACCCATATTTTTAATGCGCAGGTTTGGGCTCCCGAAAATCCATACCAATGGAAACTCCCCGATTTCAGGCGCGAAAACGAGCCGGCTTTAATTTACGAAGCACACATTGGAATGGCCGGCGAAGCGGAACGCGTTCATACATATAATGAATTCAGAGAAGAGATGTTACCGCGAATTAATGCAAACGGATACAATGTTATTCAGTTTATGGCCATTCCCGAGCACCCTTATTATGGAAGTTTCGGATACCACGTTTCCAGCTTTTTTGCCCCTTCGTCGCGCTTTGGAACACCTGACGAACTAAAGCAGTTAATCGACGCGGCACACGAAATGGGGATTGCCGTAATTATGGATTTGGTGCATTCGCACGCCGTTAAAAACGAAATTGAAGGCCTGGGAAATTACGACGGTTCACGATTTCAATTCTTTCACGACGGAGCAAAAGGCGACCACCCCGCGTGGGATTCGTACTGTTTTAACTACGGCAAAAACGAGGTGCTGCACTTTCTTTTATCGAACATTAAATATTGGCTCGACGAGTTTAAATTCGACGGATACCGTTTCGACGGGGTAACAAGTATGCTCTATTTCGACCACGGATTAGAGCGGGCATTTACAAGTTACGACGACTATTTTAATGCAGGAGTCGACCACGAAGCAACCACCTATTTCCGCTTGGCAAACAAACTGATGAAACAGATTAATTCAAACTCAATATCGGTTGCCGAAGATATGAGCGGAATGCCGGGACTCGCCGTTCCGGTTGACGATGGCGGACTCGGGTTCGATTACCGGATGGCGATGGGCGTACCCGATTTTTGGATAAAAACCATAAAAGAGAAATCGGACGACGAATGGGATGTGGGCGATATATTCTACCAACTCACGTCGAAACGGATGGACGAAAAAGTGGTAAGTTACGCCGAATCGCACGACCAGGCACTGGTGGGCGACAAAACAATAATCTTCCGCTTAATCGACAAAGAGATGTATTTTAGCATGCGAAAAGACCAGCCCAATTTAATTGTCGACCGCGGTATTGCACTGCATAAAATGATACGGCTGGTAACCGCATCAACAGCCGGTGGTGCCTACCTTAATTTTATGGGAAACGAGTTTGGGCATCCCGAGTGGATTGATTTTCCGCGCGAAGGAAACGGCTGGTCGTATAAACACGCACGCCGAATCTGGAGCATTGCCAACGACCCCGAACTGAAATTCCACTGGCTTTACGATTTCGATAAAGAGATGATTAATCTGATTAATAAAAATAAATTACTTACCGTTCCGTCGGTTGATTTGGTGCTCGAAAACAAACCCGACAAAGTGCTTGCTTTTCATCGCGGGCTGTTCCTTTTTGTCTTTAATTTTAACCCCACACAATCGTTTACCGACTACGGAATTCCGTTGGGTGCGGGAAAATACAAAGTGGTACTAAACACCGACTCGGGCAGGTTTGGCGGTAACGATCTGGTTGACGAGCAGATTAGTTATTATACACTGCCCAGCGCAGGAATCACAAGTCAGCACTATTTAAAACTTTATCTGCCTGCCCGCACTGCGCTGGTTTTAAAGAAGGTTGATTTTGCCGGGGTTTAGGTGGGATAGTTTTGATTTACTTTAAAATGAATATATTTTAATACTATAGGAGATTGGGGAACTATATGGAAATTGATTAATTTAATATTAAATATGGAAAAGTCTAAAATATATAAAAGAATTAAATTCTCACCTGAGAAATTGAAAGAAGGAATTGCAAAGTGGATGGAAATAGTACCCTTAAAAGATAATATTGAAGAGTTACGCATAAGAAGAAGTATTTATTTTGAATCTGAAAGTTTATCATACGACAAAGATGGAGAGTTTTACGCTGATTTTGCAAAAGATTATGAAAATGCATATTATAGTCTCACTGGTTATGGAGAGAATGGGGACTATAGTTTTAGTTTTGCATCAGGGGAATGGATTAATACAAAAATTTCAATTTCTGCTCCCACTAGAGCAGAAATTGAAGAAGTTTTTTATGTTTTCGATAAAGATTGGAAAGACTATTTATTACCAGAAAAGGAGTCTGAGAAAATGGATAATTCACCAACCATTTTTATAGGACACGGAAGAAACCCTCAATGGAAAGAACTCAAAGACCATTTGTCTGATAAGCATAACATAAAAGTTGAAACTTATGAGACAGGGGCGCGTGCAGGACACACGATAAGGGACATATTAGACGACATGCTAACTAAATCATCAATGGCGTTTTTGATATTAACAGGTGAAGATGAATTAATAGATGGCAAGCTAGCGGCAAGACCAAATGTTATTCATGAAACTGGGCTATTTCAAGGGAGATTAGGATTTAGTCGTGCGATAGTGCTTATTGAAGACGGAACAGAAGAGTTCTCAAATCTATTTGGAATTCAACAAATAAGATATTCGAAAGATAATATTAAGGAAACTTTTGGTGAAGTATTAGCAACAATAAAAAGAGAATTTAAATAACGCCGCCTCGCTGCTACCACACGATTGTATCGTGTGGGTTAAAACATAAAGGAACGCGATGCAATCGTGTACAAGCAAGAGTGCTAAAATATACTATAATTAGGTGCAATTTCACAACACAAAATCAAGACTTACATACAATGAAACAAACTTTTCAACTTTCTCTACTCTTCATTATTTTAGTAATAATGATAATGTGTAGAAAAGAAAATCAAGCTCCATTAATACAAAGTACAACTGCCAATCCTCAAACCATAAAAACCGGAGAAACGACACAGCTAACTTGCAATGCAATTGATCCGGATGGTGACCAACTTACTTATTCCTGGTCTTCATCAAATGGAAGTTTCCCAATTAGTAGAAATGGAAATTCTATTTCATGGAAAGCGCCTGAAGAACCTGGGAATAACACAATATTCGTAACGGTAGATGATGGTAAGGATGCAACAAATAGTTCTGTAAAAATTATAGTCGAAGCAAATCCCAAGTTATCAGTTTCTACTACTGCAATAGACTTTGGGACAATCGATTCGGTAAAAACATTTAAAATTAACAATACGGGAACCGGTGCCTTAAATTGGACCTTATCGGAAAACCTTGATTGGCTGACTTTAGATAAGACGTCAGGCAGTTCAACAACAAGTTCAGATGTTGTGACAGCGACAGTTGATCATTCAGACCTGCCTCCAGGCTCATATGATGGAGTAATTCAGGTTAATTCCAATGGAGGAAATCTTAATATTCCGGTTATCATGTTAATTCCTGAGGAACCTAAATTGAATGTTTTGTCAGTACCTTTAATATTTGATACTTCGACAAAAGAAAGAAGATTTGCAATAGAAAATAGTGGAACAGGGACATTAGATTGGGAATTATCCGAAAATTTGAGCTGGTTAAGATTAAACTATAAGTCAGGTAGTACAAGCACCGAAGAACCTTACGAGGTCGTAGCATATATCGATTGGAGTGGCTTATCAGGTGGAACATATTCCGGAGTTATTTCAATAAGGTCTGATGGCGGCAATCAGGAAATAAGTGTTACTATGGAAGTTCCTGATTATACAGGGATCCTTGTTGATTCAAGAGATGGAAATGAATATAATTGGGTTAGGATTGGCAATCAGATATGGATGGCAGAAAACCTGGCTTTTCTACCAAAAGTAAATGCTCATTCAGATGCATCCCATACTGAATCACTTTATTATGTTATGGAATACTCAGGAGCTAGTGTAAATGAAGCAAAAGCAACAGGTTATTTTAAAACATACGGTGTGCTGTATAATTGGCCAGCAGCCAACACAGCATGTCCTGAAGGCTGGCATTTGCCAACCGATTCTGAATTTAAAACTTTGCAGAATTATCTAATAAATAATGGTTATGGTTTCGATGGTGATGGAGAAGACATTGCAAAGGCGTTGGCAGCGAAAACAAATTGGGACAATTCTTCATTTCCCGGGACTCCTGGAAATTCCGTTGACAACAATAACAAGAGTGGGTTTTCCGGTCTTCCTGGTGGCAACCTAAGTAACGGTGTTCCATTTCCCGTAGGATACAGCGGTTACTGGTTTAGTGCGACAAAAACCAATAATTATATGAGTGTTTGGTACTTGGTTGCAAAATCTACTGATTTTTACAGGATGGGAACTAGTAATTTTGACGCGTATAATATTCGCTGCATCAAAGATTAATTTTAACTCAAAATCCTTAAGATTCTTTAAATAGTCGAGTACAAAATAGCCTGTCAGGAGAAATTATAGAAGAAAAGTAAAATTAAAAAAGATGAAAAACTGGTACCGCCTGATTGCCGCATAGCGATCCCTTGTTGCCAAATGCACTATATTTCTTGTTAGAGCCAGTGTTTCATTCATTTAACTCATAATTTGTGCTTCTTCCTCCAGATTTCTCTTGTCTTAATATACCTTTTTCTATTAGGTCTTTAATATCCCGTAAAGCTGTATCCTGTGAACATTTTGTGATTTTTGCCCATTTCGATGTTTTCAGCGTTCCTTCAAATCCATCAAAAAGTTTGTTTAGCATTAAGCGTTGCCGGCTGTTTAATTCCGTGTTTTTATGTTTGTCCCAAAAATCAGCTTTGTGTAGAACTTTTTCAATGGTTTTTTCTGATTTTCTTAATGCACGATATAAACAATTTAAAAACCAAACGATCCATTCTGTTATATCAGCATTATTGTGTTGAACTTTTTGTAAAGTATTATAATATACTTTTCTTTTCAATAACATTTGGTTTGATAAACTATAAAATCGCAAGGAACTATTATCAGAACGGGCTAATAATAAATCAGATATCGCTCTGGCTATACGTCCGTTACCATCATCAAAAGGATGTATTACAATAAACCAAAAATGAGCAATCGCAGACTTAATAACCGGATCTATTTTTGTCTCTTTATTAAACCAATCTAAAAACTTGTCCATTTCAAGTTTAACCTGTTTCACAGGCACAGCTTGATAATGTACTTTTTCTTTTCCCATTGCGCCTGAAACAATTTGCATTTCACCCTTTCGATAACAAGCCACATCAATTTCATACAAACCACTTCTTCCTATTGGGAAAAGAGCTCCGTGCCTGGCAAACAATCTTTCTTCAGTAAGAGGTTGTTTATAGTTTTGAGTAGCATCAAGCAACATTTCAACAACACCTTCAACATTTCTGTCAGGATAAACCATTCCTGCATACTCAATTCCTAATTTTCTTGCAATGGAAGAGCGAACTTGCTCGGAATTTAAAAATTGACCTTCTATTTCAGATGATTTAAGGCCTAATGGACAAAAAGGAGGCTATAAAGTTTGCTACGCCTTATATTTATTAGCTTTGCAGCAAATCAAAGGTTATGAATAAAAAAATGCTTTTATTGTGGTAGCACAATTCTC
>JALUZN010000419.1 GCA_027011835.1 Draconibacterium sp.
CCTCCGGCATCTCCCCGCGGGGAAAATTAATAAAGAAGAAGAATTCAGGAGGGTATGGATGAAGTTGGAAGGTAGAAGTTGGAAGTTAGAAGGTAGAAGTTAGAAGGCAGTAGGCAGAAGTTTGTTTTGTATATATGTTAATGTTTTATGAACGCCTCATAAATAGAGAATTGCAAGACACAAGACAGTTGTTTTGATTTGCTAAAGAACAGACCTTTGCGACTTTGCGGCTTTGCGAGGAACAAAAATCGAACAAAGTGTTGTAAAGAATAAAATAAAATTAACCGGTTAAAATTTTCTCCCTCAGAGGAGAACAGGAGGGCTTCAATGTTATTAAATACTCACTCGTGGTTTAGTTTGAAATACGGCGCAATTTCTCCCGAGAACCTGCTGGCAGAGTTGTCGGCAAGCGGCTACTCAACGTTTGCACTTACCGATATTAACAATACTTCGGCCGCCATCGATTTTGTTCGAATGGCAAAACGGTTCGGTATAAAACCTGTTTTGGGTATCGATTTCAGAAACGGAATCGACCAGAAATTTATTGGCCTGGCAAAAAACAACAACGGTTTTTACAATTTAAACCGGTTTCTTACCAACCATTCGGAGCAAAAAAAGCCCTTTAAAAACGAAGCCCCCGAAATGGACGATACATTAATTATCTATCCGTTTAAAAACGGTAATTTCAGGCAGTTACGCGAGAACGAATTTGTTGGGATAAAATCGTCGGAGTTGCTAAAACTTACCTTTTCCGAGTGGCGTTTTTACCCCGATAAACTGGTTATTTTACACCCGGTATCTTTTCGCAACAAGCGCGACTATAACATTCATCGCCTGCTGCGGGCCATCGAAAACAACACCCTTTTAAGCCAGCTTCCGCTCTCCGAACAAACTTCGGCTAACGAAATTATAATCGACAAAAACGAGCTGATAAATGCGTTTTGCAACTACCCCGGAATTATTGAAAACACGAAAAAAATATTGTCGGCGTGTTCTGTTGAGTTTGAGTTTGGCACCAATAAAAACCGCCAGCTCTTTACACATTCAAAACAGGCCGATTACCAACTGCTTCGAAAAGAGTGCGAAAAGGGACTGAAATACCGGTTTGGCAATCCTTCAGAAAAAGTTGTTAGGCGAATGGAGAAGGAGTTAAAAATGATTGATGAGCTGGGGTTTACCTCCTATTTTTTAATTAATTGGGATATTGTAAAATATGCGCGCAGCAAGGGTTTTCCGTATGTGGGGCGGGGGAGTGGCGCAAACAGTATGGTGGCCTACCTGCTGCGAATTACCAATGTCGACCCCATTGAGCTCGACCTCTATTTCGAGCGGTTTATCAATCCGTTTCGTAAAAACCCGCCCGATTTCGACATCGATTTTTCGTGGACCGACCGCGACGATATTACTGGTTACATTTTTAAAAAATACGGCTGGGAGCGGTGTGCTCTTCTGGGAACTTACATCACCTTTAACCACAAATCGGCTTTCCGCGAAATAGGGAAAGTATTTGGCCTGCCTGCCGACGAGATTACGCGCCTGCAAAAAAATCCGGTTCCCGCCGAAAACGATAAATACGGGAAATGGGTGGTGAAATACAGCAACTACATTACCGGAATACCGAGTCATTTAAGTATTCATGCCAGTGGAATAATAATTTCGGAAAAGCCCGTAAACTGCTATTCGGCCACGCATATTTTACCAAAAGGATTCCCCACAACGCATTTCGATATGCATGTTGCCGAAGATATTGGCCTGTATAAATTCGACATTTTAAGCCAGCGCGGTTTGGGAAAAATAAAAGACACTCTAAAAATTGTCGAAAAAAACCGGCATAAGAAAATAGACATCAATGCTATTCAGCAATTTAAAAACGACCCGCGCGTAAAAAAGCTTTTAAAAAGCGGACAAACAATTGCCTGTTTTTATGTGGAGTCGCCCGCCATGCGAATGTTGCTTACAAAATTAAAAGCCGACGATTACACGCGGCTGGTGGCGGCCAGTTCCATCATTCGTCCCGGCGTTGCTAAAAGTGGAATGATGCGCGAATACATCCTCCGTTTTCAAAACGAAAAACGACGCGAAAAAGCGCGGAAAGAGCTGCCCGAATTGTATGCCA
Organism: Draconibacterium sp.; assembly: GCA_027011835.1. Classification (GTDB taxonomy): domain Bacteria; phylum Bacteroidota; class Bacteroidia; order Bacteroidales; family Prolixibacteraceae; genus Draconibacterium. The sequence continues at coordinate 2,117 of JALUZN010000419.1, forward strand.
TTTTAGAGGAAACCTACGGTGTGATGGTCTATCAGGAAGATGTGCTAAAAGTGGCGCACTACTTTGCCGGATTGACGTTGAGCGAAGCCGATGTGTTGCGCCGCGGAATGTCGTGGAAATTTAAAGAACGAAACGATTTCAGAATGGTTAAAAATAAGTTTTACGCCAATTGTAAAGCAAAAGGTTACGCCGAAAATACCGTTGCCGAAATATGGCAGCAGATTGAGAGTTTTGCCAATTACGCTTTTTCGAAAGGCCACTCGGCAAGTTACGCTGTCGAGAGTTTTCAGGCACTCTGGTTAAAAGCTTATTTTCCGCTTGAATATATGGTTGCCACACTAAATAACGGCGGTGGTTTTTATTCGCAGGAGCTCTATTTTCACGAGGCAAAAATGCAGGGGGCAAAAATTGAAGCTCCGTGTGTAAACCGCAGCGAGTGGCTGAATACAATCAGCGGAAATACCATTTATATCGGATTTTACGTGTTGCACGAACTAACACACGAAACGGCACAAAACCTGATTGACGTGCGTACCCGGAACGGGAAATACAAAAGCTTGAACGATTTTATTTCGAGAAATTACATTTCGCTCGAACAACTGATAATCCTTATTCGCATTGGAGCTTTCCGGTTTACCGGAAAAAGTAAAAAAGAGTTGCTTTGGGAGGCACATTATCTGTTGGGACACTCGAAAAAAACAGCGCCGCAAAATACTCTTTTCGAAATCAGGCAGCGTAAATTTAAACTCCCCGAATTGTGGCACCACCAGCTCGAAAACACATTCGACGAAATTGAACTGATGGGATTTTTTACCGGCTCGCCGTTTAGTCTTTTAGAACAGAAAATCCCTTCGGAAATTACCGCTGCGCAGTTGCCCGCATTGGTGGGCAAAACCATCGAAATTGTGGGGTACCTCGTTCACCGGAAACCCACACGCACCAGCAACGGCAAAGTAATGTATTTTGGTACCTGGCTCGATATTGAAGGACGGTGGCTCGACTCGGTTCACTTTCCAGATCACCGGGTTCCAAATCCTTTTACAGGGCCGGGCTGCTATCTGCTACAAGGTAAGGTTGTAAACGAATACGATTTTATAAGTATAGAAACCACCCGGATAAAACGCCTGAAATACCGGAATATGGACGACTTAACCTGAAAGGGAAATGTTAATAACTATCGTAATTATGTAAAAAATAAATCGGGAGTTTCTGGAAAGTTTCAATAACTTTATAAAGTTAAAAATCGCGAAAACTGGCCCAAATGAACGATCAGGAAAAACTCCGCCGCATTCTGGAAATTATGATGTACCTCTCGAGCGGCATAAAACATTCTATTCCAGAAATAGCAGAACGTTTTAACATCTCCGAAAGAACAGCTTTCCGGTATATTCAAACATTCAGAGAAGCCGGATTTGTTGTTCCCAAACCACACGATGGTCTCTACAAAATAAGTAAAGACTCGCCCTATTTTCGAGAGATAAGCGAGCTGCTTCACTTTTCGGTGGAGGAGGCGATGATTTTACAAAAAACAATCCACTCCATCAGCGACGAAAATCTGCTGAAACAGAATTTAATAAAAAAACTTTATGCCCTTTACGATTTCGAAGGGGTTGCAAATACAATCGTAAAACAGGAGTATTCCGAAAATATCCATCAGCTAATCAGGGCTATAAAACATAAAAACCGGGTAATATTAAAAGAGTACCAGTCGGCAAACAGTAACGAAGTAAGCGACCGGCTGGTTGAACCTTTTGGCTTTACAACCAACTACGTAGCAATTTGGGCATTCGATGTTGACGAAAAAAGCTGTAAAACTTTTAAAAATACACGTATTGGCGCTGTACAGGTTTTGCCCGATGTTTGGAAAAACGAGCGCAACCATAAAAAACAGCCAATGGATGTTTTCCGTATTAGTTGCGACAAACAGTTTCCGGTAAAAATAAAACTCTCGATACGTGCCTGCGAGCTGCTGAAAGAGGAGTACCCAATGGCAGAAAAATACATTGAACAGATAAACAGCAATGAGTTTATTTTTAACGCAGAAGTGTGTAGCTACGAAGGAATTGGACGATTTGTGATGGGGCTGTACGACGAAATTACCGGAATTGAACCAAACGAGTTTAAGCAGTTTTTAAAAACGAAAGCAAAAAAAATAGTCGATGACGGAAGTTGACAGTTTTATGGTTTTATTTTGTAACGAAACAAAAAAATTACAACTATGAAACGGAAACATTTCGACCATTTTAACATTGCCGGATTTGCCTACTACGAAGGTGCAATTGCTTTTAACGACTTAAAAATTGGAACAAAATTGAAATTAAAACCGGAAAAAAAGAATCGGTACGACGAAAATGCAGTGGCCATTTATTACAAAAACCGGAAGCTGGGCTTTGTGCCTGCGGCAAACAATAAACCCATTGCAACAATATTAAACGCCGGCCACAACATATTTGAGGTTCGTATTCAGCAAATATTTGCCGAAGCACACCTAAACCAACAAATGCAAGTGGTTGTGTTTGTACTGAAACAAAAAAAAGAGATATAAATTAATACTTTATTTAATGAGTGCTCCGGAATTTATACATTTGTACTACTACTCTGGAAGTGAAATTTCGTAAAGGTGTACATATAACATAGTTAGGTGGCATTTGAAAACAACAAAATATTAAAACGATAAACTCATTAAAATTGAAGCAAATGAATATTCCATCATCAAGAAATCCCAACAGAACAAGTTCAATTAATCCACATAGAACAAGTAGCATTAATCCTAACAGGACATCTGCTATAAACCCGAATAGAACAAGTTCAATTAACCCGCACAGAACAAGTAGTATAAACCCAAATAGGACTTCTTCTATAAATCCAAGTAGAACATCCTCAGTAAACCCATTTCGAACAAGTAGTATAAACCCAGGTAGAACTTCATCAATAAATCCAAGCAGGACTAGTTCTATAAACCCTAATAGAGTATCAAACATCTCTGGAAAATATATTTTTGACCTTGAATTAAATCCAATTGGATTTACAGTTGTTGCAAACACACGTGTATTTTTAATTTTTGACCCTCAGGAAACTTGGATAGCATTTGGAGTTGATAACCACAATGGAGGGTATAATATTTTTGATTTGAAATTAAACTGGATTAAATATTGGGTTGTGAATGGAAATGGGAACTTTAATGGTTTTGATTTAAATAATAATTGGATCGAATTAACAACTTAAAAACTAAAATATGAGATTTCAGTTCGAAAATTTTAATTATACCTTTGAGAATCCAAGCATTTGTCCTCATTGTCATAATGGAATTGAACCAAGGGCACTTGGTAATTTTCCAGAAATTGGTCCTGACAACACAAAAGTTTGTTATTCCATTTGGAAATGTACCCATAGAGATTGCCGTAGTATTTTTGTAGGCGTTTACGAAATTCAAGGTCAAGGTCGAGGCTCGTTTAGAGGATTTCTTGACGGTTCTCCAATCGGACCTCATTGGCCAGATTCTATTTTAAATCTTGAATCACGTTTTATCGAGACTTACACACAATCATTACAAGCAGAGTACAATGGACTAACAGAGATATCGGGTATGGGTTTTAGAAAAGCAATTGAGTATCTGGTTAAAGACTATCTAATCCATAAAAGTGCTGAACTCAAAGGAAAAATTGAAGATTCTGCCCTAGCAAAAGTAATTAGTGACAACTTTACTGACCCTCGGGAAAATGATCTCAAAGAACTTTTAAAAAGAGCAACATGGTTAGGTAATGACATGACTCATTACCTTCAATATCATGATTACTTTGATATAAACGACTTAAAGGAACTAATAAAACTAGTAATGGATGAGATTCATTCAATTGAGCAGAAACGACATTATATTGAGAATATACAAAGTAAATACAAAAAATAAAGTCGAGTAGGTAAAGGGGAATTTCACCCCTAAACCTCTCGCAGAACCGTACGTGATAGTCTCCCATCATACGGCTCTTCGAAGTAGGACTCTACGGCTGATAACCATAATGC
>JALUZN010000420.1 GCA_027011835.1 Draconibacterium sp.
GTATTACCCGTGGATATTACAAAAAGTTATTATTAAATCAGTTTGTTGGAGACCAATTGGTTATCTCCAATAACTTCAATTATTCATTAATTAAAAACAGAATTAAAATGATGTCGAAAATAGAATCTTCTAAATTGGCTATTACAAAAATATTGTTTGGAGTAGTAGTGGCAGTTGTTCTTGTTGTTGCCTTTGCCTGCGAGCAAAAAGAGTCGGAAATTATGGAGCCGGCCACAAAAGAACCTATGTTAAAAGTAGCTATTCAAAATAATGAGTTAAAGTTTGAAGGAACTCCCGAAATGCTTGCAAAATTAAAAGAGATGTTTCCTGATGAATCGGGGTACAATATAAAATCGGATAGCTTGGGAAATATAGTTTTAAAGAAAAACAATAACCCTGGTATTATTTCGCGTAAAAATGTGAATGTATTTTACATTGTTGAAGATATGCCCGAATTCCCGGGAGGTGAAGATGCATTAAGGAGTTACATTTCAAAATCGGTTAATTATCCGGAAGTTGCACAGCAGAAAAAAATTCAGGGGAAAGTGTATGTCTCTTTTATTGTTAATAAAAATGGTAACGTTGTTGATGCGAAAATAGCGCGGGGTGTTGCTCCATCTATTGACAACGAAGCTTTGCGCGTGGTTCGAAGTCTTCCAAAATGGATACCCGGAAAACAAAGTGGAGAAGCTGTTAATGTGTCTTATACAGTGCCCATAAATTTTGTGTTGCAATAATTAATAATGTATTTCCGCAAAAAGCAGGTTCATTTTTAGTAAATGAAGTTGTTTTTTGCGGAATGATATTTGTGCCAAAGGATTTGCAACAATCTTAAAAATCAACAAACAAAACAAGCCATGAAACAGAAAATGCTACTTATTACCTTTGGGCTATTAATCATTTCGTTTAATTCTTTTTCGCAAAGGAAAATTGATTTGTTAATTCTCAATAAAAACTATTCGAAAGCTTTAGCAGAGATTGATAATCAGTTAACCAAAAACCCGTCGGCAGAATTGTATCATAAAAAAGGGGCGATATACAGTAGCTTGCAAAATTATCAGGAGGCAATTAAAGCTTATACAAAAGCATTGGAAACAGAGCCAAACAATGTTGATGTTTTGGGCGAAATTGCCGAAGATTTGGCCGTTCTTGGAAATAATGACGATGCAGTTAAGTTTTACAATAAGGCAATTGCGCTGAGTAATAACAACTTAACGTTAATGGGAAAACTGGGGCGAGTTTATATCAATCAAAAAGAGTATCAAAAAGCATACAATACATTTAATTCGATATATGCAGTCGATTCAACAAATGTATTCTGGAATAAACAGTTGGCTTTCTGTTCGTTTCGCATTCTCAAGCGCAAGCAGGCAGTACATTTATACGAAAAAGTGCTGGAAGCTAATCCGCGCGATTATGGTACTTACAGCAATTTAATTCACGCATACAACTGGCGAAAAGAGTCGAAAAAAGTCAGCAAATTAATTTCCAAAGGGTTAGAGCAGTTTCCAGACGATCCGGGACTGCTTTTAGAATATGCCAATTTTAACTTTAAAAAGAAGTTTTATCCGTCGGCAATGGTTGGATTTGAGAATTATTTTAAAGCCGGTGGCGATTCCATTCAATCTATTGTGTTGAATTATGCAATATCCACCTATTTTTCAAACGACATAGATAAAGCGTTAACAATTCTTACGCCACTTTTCACATCGAGTCCGAATAACCAGTTTGTGATGTTTTATATGGGACTTTGTTATAAAAAGTTGAAGGATTTTAATGATGCCGAAAAACTAATGAAATGGGCAATCGACGCTTCTGTTCCCGAATATATTGCCGATATGTATCACCACTTAGGGCAAATTTATGGGCAGCAACGAAAGTTTAATGAGTCGATTGATGCGTTAAAAAACTCGTATAAATATAACCCCGACAATTATGAAGTTTTATTTGAAATAGCCACAACTTACGAAGAGTTTAACTCGAATAAAACATTGGCCCTCAACTATTACCGACTCTATGTTAAAGAAGCAAAAGAGGACGATAAAAATGTGAATTACGCATTCGACCGCATCACAAAAATTAAAGAAGATCTCTTTTTCGAAGAGTAAAAACCCAAAAGCTATTTGGTTTGAGTATGTAATCTGTTTCACTGCTTTTAACTTATCACTTCTTTGCGTACATTCGAGCCCTAAAGTTTTGGGGATGCGAAAAATAATTTTGATGCTAATTCTAACGATTGGGTTTTCGAATCTGAAAGCCCAGTATTTTCAAACCGGGCAAGACCCGGCATCAATAAAATGGCGGCAAATTAACACCAAAAATTTTCAGCTAATTTATCCCGATTATTATGAATTACAGGCTCAGAAACTTGCCTCCATTATGGAAAAGGTTTATGCATACCGAAGTAAATCGATGCATTACAGTCCCCGGCCAATCTCAATAATATTACATACACAAACTGTTCAATCGAATGGGCTGGTTGCGTGGGCACCCAAGCGGTCGGAATTTTACACCATTCCACATCAGGATATTTATCCGCAAAACTGGCTTGAACAACTGGCTGTACACGAGTATCGCCATGTGGTACAAATCGATAAAATTAATTCGGAACTTCCCAAAATCATAAAAATATTACTTGGCGAACAAGGTACAGCACTGGTTTTTGGTACATTTTTACCGTGGTGGTTTATCGAGGGCGATGCTGTGGTTACCGAAACGGCATTGAGTAATTTCGGACGTGGCCGATTTCCTTCGTTTTTAATGGAATTAAAAGCTCAGGTAGTTGAAAAGGGCGCTTTTAAATACGATAAAGCATACAACGGGTCAATAAAAGACTTTGTGCCCGACCATTATAAATTGGGCTACTACATGGTGGGAGAAGCTCGCAAAAAATATGGAGTAGGGGTGTGGGACTCGGTTGTTACGCGGGTGGGAACAAAACCATTTTCGCTAAATCCGTTTAATAAAGCACTGAAAATGGAAACCGGATTTAATAAAGTACAACTTTACAATTCACTTTTCGGAGAGTTGAAAAATAGTTGGACGAAAGAGGACAAAAACTACAAAAAACACATTTTTGAGCAGGTCTCAAAAACGAATAAAACTTATACAAACTACAAGTATAATTATTGGTTAAACGATTCGGTTTTTGTATCGTACAGAACTTCGTTAAACAGAATTCCTGCTTTTATTGCAATCGATAAAAATGGTGTTGAAAAGAAAATTTTAGTCCCCGGAGCTATTTTTAATGAATCGGTAAATTACCGGGGCGACTGGCTGGTTTATTCCGAGCATATTCCCAATCTTCGCTGGCAGCACAGCGGCAAAGCACTAATTCGTTTGTACAATATGGAAAACGGGCAGAAAAGAGCTATAACTCCACAATTCACCGCTTTTTCTCCTTCAATTTCGCCCAATTTAGAAAAGGTAATTGTGGTTGAAACCGACTTTTCGAGTAACAATTATCTTGCTGTTTACGATATAAAATCAGCAAAGCTTTTGCACCGAATTCAAACAAAAAATAATAACTATTTTTTCTCGCCCGACTGGCTAAACGAACGTGAAATTATTGCAATTATTTTGACAAAAAAGGGGAAGCAATTGGCAACATTTAATCTTGAAACCGGAAAAATGACATCGCTGAATTTGTTCGATTTAGGCAATATAAAAAGTTTAAAAGTTAAAAACGGTCAGTTGTTTTTTGTTAGTAGCTTTTCTGGTAAAGATGCACTTTATTCAATGAATTTAGAAAATCACACTATTCATTCAGTTTATAATCCGCGTTTTGGAGCCGATTATCCTGCAATCTCAAAAAACGTTAAGAATATAATATTTAGCGATTATACCTCTGACGGATTCAGGTTACTTAAAATTAAAAATACGCGGTTGAAAAAAATAAATTCAACCGGCAAATACAACTATCAACTTGCTGATAGTTTGGCAAAACAGGAGTCGGGAGTAATTAACTTTACAAATACCGATTCAATAAAATACCCCTCTAAAAAATATAAAAAGGCGGCTCATATTTTTAATTTTCATAGTTGGGCTCCGGTGTCTATCGATGTTAACAGTTACTACTTTTCTCCAGGCGTAAGTTTTATGTCTCAAAACAAATTAGGAACCTCCGAAACTATATTGGGTTACGAGTGGAGTATTTCGGAAAAAACAGGGAAAGTTTATGCAAAATATACCTATAAAGGGTGGTTTCCTGTTATCGATTTCGAAATAAATAGTGGGAAAAGAGCCTCTAATTACACACTAATCAAGACCTCTTTGGATAATAGTAAAGATTCTACAACACAGCGTTTTACATGGGATGAGACGAATCTTAATTTCGATGTTCGAATTCCGTTAAATCTGTCGAAAGGAAAGTTTAGACGATTTCTGCAACCAGAAATACAATACGGATATACTTTTTACGGACACGATAATAGCACACCTGAAAAGTTTGTAAAAGGCAATTCGCAGTCGCTTGTTTATCGCTTATATTATAGCCAGTTTTTACATAAAAGTGCTCAGGATGTTTGGCCCGATTTTGGCCTAATTGCCGATGTTAGTTTCTATCATTCGCCTGTTGGTAACATCGATTTGGGGACAATGCAACTTGGGCAGTCGGTACTTTATTTACCGGGTATTCTTCCCAATCACGGCGTTCGGTTTTATTCCGGTTTTCAGCAAAAAAAGAACGATGGAGTGAATAGCTTTTCCGATGCCATTAGGTATCCACGTGGTTGGGGCAAAGTTAGTACAACCGAAATGTCAAGCTTTGCATTCGATTATAAATTACCATTGTTCTATTCCGAATGGAGTGTTGGAGGAGTGGTCTATCTGAAACGTATAACTGCCTCTTTGTTTGCCGATTATGCAAATTTAAAAGGTTATTATTACGAGAATGGAATTGCTTCCGGAACCTATTCTTCACCTATTTCATCGGTTGGCGTTGAACTGTTGGGCGATATGCATTTTTTACGTTTTTATGCTCCTGTTCAAATGGGATTCAGATCTTCGTACTTACCTAAAAAAAATAGCGTTTGTTTCGACTTTTTGTTGTCAATCGACTTCAATTCGCTTTAGCGTTATTACTGTAACTTCGGGAGGCATATTAATTCTCCATGGGAATCCAATTGTTCCCAAACCGGTATTTACATATAAATATACGTTATGTTTATTATACAATCCACCCCACTCTTTTCGGGTAAACCACGCAAGGCTAAATGGTATTCCTGCTTTAATTATTCCAAACTGAAAGCCATGAGTGTGCCCGGCAAGAGTTAAATTAACAGGCTTTTTGCCTGCTACCTGCGATTCCCAATGTGCAGGGTCGTGTGTTAACAGAATTTTAAAAGCGCTATTGGGTATTCCCGAGAGTGCCTTTTCTAAGTTTGCATATTGAGGAAAAGGTGGGTGCCCCCAGTTCTCAACACCAATAACATATATCGAATCTGTATCTTTTGTAACTACTACATGTTCATTTCTTAATAATGTAAAACCAAATTTTTTATGCGAATTGGTAATGCGTTCGAAGTTCTTGCTCTTTGCCTGCTTGCTTTGCCAATCGCTGTAATTTCCGTAATCGTGGTTTCCGAGTATCGAAAAGCTTTTTCTGTTTTTGGTCATTTCTTTAAAAACAGGTGCCCATCCATCTAATTCCGACGAGTAGTTATTGACCAAATCGCCTGTAAAGAACAGTATGTCAGGATTTATCTCTTCAATTCTGGTCTCAATATTTTTTAGAAGTTTATGAGAGTGATTTAGGCTTCCAAGGTGAATGTCTGAAATCTGAACAATTTTATATCCGTCGAAATTTGGAGGAAGATTTTTAAAACTTAGTTCAACATGTTTTGTTACAATACGCCCGCTTCCGAAAGCAAGTCCATAAATAACAAAAAGAGTTAAACAAACTGAAATTATAAGACCTGCAAAGCCAAAGGTTTTTTGAATCTCATTCTTCCTGATAAATAATCCGAAAAAATAAAAGAGGGCAAGCGGGACTTTAAATACTAAATCAATTGATAAAATGCTATTAATAAAGAAATAGAAATTGTAGTTTTTTGCAGTACGAATAGTTCCGGGCCAAATATAAAGAAGTAGGAGAGAGAGAAAAATTGAAACACTAAAAAACAGAATAGAAG
>JALUZN010000421.1 GCA_027011835.1 Draconibacterium sp.
CATTATGATATTAAAGAACGAATTATTAATATTTAACTACATTGTATTCAAATGAAAAGGCGTAAGTTTTTAAGAAACACAACAATGGCTGGTATGGCTCTTATAACCGCGCATTATCCGAAAATATTATCTGAGCCAAAACCTAAAGGAAGCCCCTATATGAGGTTAGATTCTCATATCCATCTTTATGACGGTGGAGGTAATATTGACTTGATACGACAATATTTTGCATGGGCAGGGCTAACACACGGTCAGGTAATTGTTAGAACAAAAGATTTACACCTGATGCCACAGCTTAAAACAATTGGCCCGGGTTTTATTCCTTTTGAATGGCCTTTAAATCCTCTTGAACTAAAAGTCGATGCATCCATTCCTGTTTTAGGCTACAAAATTCATTTGCGTAAACCTATGCAGAAAAACAAACAAGGAGAAATTATTAATGCCGGCAGTAAAGAGCTCGACCCTATTTGTTCTGCAGCCGAACGTTTGGGCAGGCCATTTCTTTTCCACACCGATGCCGACAACCCACAAATTTGTAACATGTCTCAAATTGCAAAACTTGCACAAAGACATAACGGTACAGCATTTATTGCTGCACACACAGCTGCCTATTCGCAAGAATTCGAAAGTGGAATTTCGATTCCAGCAAACGAATGGCAAGCTAAGCTACCCGGCATTCTTAAACAAAATTTTGAAATGCTGCTTGACATTAAAAATTTATATGCCGACACAGTTCTACTTGGCCGCGATTATCCCGAGCGTGGGAAAAATCCATCGTATAAACTCAACCTTATGGCAAAACAGGTTGATAAAATGAGTACGGCAACCAAAAAACAATTATTGAATAAACTATTTATTGGAACTGATTTCCCATGGAACTATAAAAAAAATGATCCGAAAAGCAGTTACAAATATCAGGTAAAATGTATGAAAGAGATATTTGGCAGCCATTTTAACGAAACAACAACTACAAAAAATTTTATTGCAATACTACCGGAACATGTACGCGATAAATATCTTAAAATATATAAGTATGCTTAATCATTAAAATGATTGCGAGTTAAATTCTCATTCCTTCAAAATAATTTATATTTTCAGTTTAAAATAGTTACAAATGCGATTTTCTTACCTGTTCATTCTTCTCTTTTTTTTAACGATAACATACTCGTGCAAGAAAAAGGTTGATAAACTTCCGGTAGATAACATTAATCCGTTTATCGGTGCGTCAACATCGATGAAAGCAGGCAGAAGTCTTCATGGTTTAGGAAAAACTTTTCCGGGCGTAGCTACTCCTTTTGGCATGATACAATTGAGCCCCGACACACGAACAGGTGGCGATAATGCCCCCGGATATTCGTGGCATCACAACACCATCGAAGGATTTAGTTTTATGCATTTGAGTGGTACCGGCTGGTATGGCGAATTTGGCAATTTCCTGGTAATGCCAACAACAGGTAAACTCCACACAAACAAAGGCGACGATGACAATCCTGAGGCAGGATATCGTTCGCGTTACTCGCATAATAATGAGAAAGCAGAGGCAGGCTATTATGAAGTTTTATTACAGGACTACAATATTAATGCTGAAGTAACAGCTACGCAGCATGCAGGATTTTTACAGTTTACTTACCCCGAAAACCAACAGTCGAGAATTCAGATCGATTTGGCCAGACGAATAGGAGGCACATCGACTGAACAATATGTAAAAGTTGTTAACGACAGCACCATAAGCGGATGGATGAAATGCCCGCCCAAAGGCGGTGGATGGGGAAATGGTGCAGGAAAAGCCAACTACACAGTTTATTTTGTTTGCAGGTTTAGCAAACCACTAAAAAAATATGGTATTTGGAGTGCAAATATTCCGAAAACACAGATTAGAAAAAATGGTGAAGTTGCGAGTCCGGCGTATCAAAACCTCATTAAAAACGCTGAAATACTTCAAATGAAAAAAGAGATGACAGGAAAACATCTCGGATTCTATTCTGAATTTAAAACGAAAAAAAATGAAGTAATAAAGCTTAAAACCGGACTCTCGTTTGTTAGTATAGACAACGCAAAAATAAATTTAGAAAACGAAATTCCCGGCTGGGACTTTGAAGCAGTTCGGAAAAATGCGCGCAATCTCTGGAGTAAAGCAATTGATTTAATTCGCATTGAAGGAGGCAACGAGAAAGAGAAGGAGGTTTTTTATACAGCACTGTATCACACCATGATAGATCCCCGGATTTATTCAGATAGTAACGGGCAATATTTGGGAGGCGACAATAAAACTCACAGAACAGAAAAATTTAAATACCGCACTATTTTTAGTGGGTGGGATGTATTTCGTAGTCTGTTTCCGCTGTTTTCAATCATTCGTCCCGACGTTGTAAACGATGAGATAAACTCGATGCTGCAACTGGCAGAATTAAGCAAAAAGGGATATCTACCCCGATGGGAAATTGCAAACAGCTACTCGGGATGTATGTTAGGCAATCCGGCAGTTTCGGTAATTGTTGATGCCTACGAAAAAGGAATTAGAAATTACAATATCGAAAAAGCATTTCAATACAGTTTAAACACCATTCATAAATTCGACAACAATAAACGAGGGTTTACTCCCGGCTCTCTTTCAAAAACACTCGAATATGCCTATAGCGACTGGTGTTTGGCCAGATTTGCCGAATCGTTGGGCAAAGATTCGATTGCTGCCGTTTATTACAAAAAATCGAAATCGTATAAGAGTGTTTGGTCGCCCGAAGTTCAATGGTTCAGGACAAAGTTAGACGATGGCTCGTGGATGAAATGGGAAGGTAAAAAGACTCACGGACAAGGTTGTACCGAAAGCAATCCATATCAGCAAGGTTGGTTTGTTCCACACGATATTGAAGGGTTAACCAATCTTATGGGAAAAGAGTTTATGATAGAAGAGTTAACCACATTTTTCGAACGTATTCCTCCCGATTTTCTTTGGAACGACTATTACAACCATGCCAACGAGCCGGTTCACCATGTACCGTTTATTTTTAACGAAATAGGATTGCCGTATTTAACACAAAAATGGACTCGCGCAATTTGTAAAGGTGCGTACGGAACCGGAATTGATGGTTATGTAGGGAACGAAGACGAAGGACAAATGTCGGCGTGGTATGTACTGGCATCCATTGGCATTCATCCAATTGCTCCCGGAGATAATAAATACCAAATTACCTCGCCTGTTTTCTCAAAAATAACCATTCAACTCGACCCAGATTACTACCCGGGAAAAACTTTTACAATTGTTGCTCATAATAACTCCGAAAAAAATATCTACATTCAATCGTTAAAACTGAATGGGAAAAAGTTAGACCGATACTGGATTAGCCATGAAGAGATTGTTAAAGGCGGAGTACTTGAAATGGAAATGGGAAACACAGCATTAAATGTTAAATAAAAAATATACTTATGAAGACAATAGCAATTCTACTTTTTAGTGCAGCATTAATACTTACAATAAGTAGTTGCAATGCGCCACACAAAGCAAAACCACAGGGTGTACAGTTTCTAAAAAAGACCGTAAAACGTATTGGTTCGTCGGGCGATAACTGGTGTATTACATGGGCAAAAGATGGCTCGCAGATTGTGTCGATGTGCGACGGAAATTGGTTAAATATCGACACTCCAAATGGAGGTTACCACAATCACCTGTTTCGATTAACGGGCGATGCCGAAAATTTTCAGAGAGAAGATATTCCAAACTATCCCAATTTTAGCGGAGAAGAGGGAAGTTGGTTTGGCTATGGGATTATTTCTATTGATGATAACATTTATGCAACCGTTTCTAAAACTCCCCGGGGGAGTTGGTCGGGCCCATTCCGTGGAATTAAATTGCTGAAGTCTCCCGACAATGGCAAATCATGGTTCCGGGTTAATAAAGAGGGCAAAGAATTGCCACTTGCAAAAGACGACACAATGCGAAATGTAGTTGATAACGATGAGATGTTTTTCTTGGAAGAGAGTGGATTACCTCATCAAAAACAGATGGCATACCCATTTTCGTACGTTGCATTTGTTCAGGAGGGACAAATGAATTCAGCAAATAAAGATGGTTACATATATATCTATTCCCCCGAGGGAGCACAATCAAATAAACTTACATTGGCAAGAGTAAAAAAAGAAAATCTGGGAATAAGAAGCAAATGGCAATATTTTAAAAAATACGGGGCGAAAAACAAACCTCTGTGGACAAACGAAATTTCTGAACGAGGGACGGTTTACGAATTTCCCAAGAAAAATTCCAACGGACATTATTTTGGCTGGTACTCGTGGTTACCATCGGTGGTTTGGAACGAAGGACTCGGATTATATATCATGGTAAACGGAGGTACCGTTGGCGGTCGCGAAATGACAAACTCTGATAAAGATTATTACGACTGGTGGATGCACTCCGAAACGGGTAGTTTGGGTCTTTGGTATTCAGAAAAACCATACGGTCCATGGAAACAGTTCTTTTACACCGACCAATGGATTGTCGACAATGAGAAAAACAGAACTTATCAACCCAAACTCTCACCCAAATGGATTAGCGACGACGGACAAAAGATGGTTTTAATCTGGTCGGATGCAATGGCAAATGAGAAGGGGCAGTCGCATGCGGTAAATTATTTATGGAACCAAATGGTAATAAGAATAGAGGTTCAAAATAAATAAGAAAATAAGCAGTAACAATTTCAAGGTAAATAGATGAAAACAAGACTATTGAGTTATTTAATCCTCGGATTATTACTCTCGGGAATCTAATTTCAAAGGCACAAATCACCCCTCACGAGGCAGTTATTCAAATGCAAAAAGGAATTAACCTGGGAAATACACACGAACCCCCTACCGAGGCCGGATGGAACAATCCGAAAGCAGAAGAATACTATTTCGACATGTATAAAGAAGCGGGATTTCAACTTGTCAGGATTCCGGTAAGATGGGATAATTACACAGGAAAGACAGCACCCTATAAAATCGAAACGGCATGGCTCGACAGAATAGAGCAAGTGGTTGACTGGGGGCTTAAACGCGGACTCTTTATTATTCTAAACTCGCACCACGACAATTGGATAAAAGAGAGTTACTCAGAAGAAAACAAAGCACGTTTCGATAGTATTTGGACACAAATTTCAGAACGGTTTAAAGACAAATCGGACAGTTTAATTTTTGAAGTTTTAAACGAGCCACACGGAATGACAAAAGCAAATAACGATGATATGCACCAACGAATAATTTCCATAATTCGGAAAACAAATCCGACGCGGTTAGTTATTTTCCAGGGGAACAATTGGGGTGGTGCCGATGACTTAATTAATGCACAAATACCCGACGATGACTATGTAATTGGTTCGTTTCACTCGTACGACCCATACAAATTTGGCCTTCTTGGCGAAGGTGAATGGGGAACAGAAGGCGATATTGCCGCATTGGAAACCAAATTTAAAAAGGTGAAAAACTGGTCGGAAGCAAACAATATTGCAGTTTTCTTAGGTGAATTTGGAGCCAATAAAAAAGCCGATTACAACTCGCGTATGCGCCATTACAGAACCTATGTTTCGTTTGCACAAAAATACGGATTTGCTTGTGCAGCCTGGGACGATGGTGGTACTTTTAGAATTCTTCAACGCGAACAACACAACTGGAACGAAATAAAAGACATCCTTATTCATACTACGGAGAAATCACCATCGCCAATTGCCAAAGTTCACCAAGACTCAACAGTTTTAATTCAATGGAGTAATTTTGTTTCCGACAACGACAGCATTATTATTCAACGAAAAGAAAAATCGCAATTCAATTTCTCCCCTATTGCAACACTTCTGCCCAAGTCGAACAGTTATACCGATATTAAACCGGAGATGAACAAAACGTATAATTACAGAGTTATTGCACACTACAAAAACAGCAACGACCTTTTTTCGCAACCCATCGAACTGTTTTTCCCATCGTGGGAACGAAAAAAAAAAGAACCTTTTAACGACACACTAATGGCTATTCCAGGAGTAATACCAATTAGGAAACAAAACACCCCATATATGCATCCAAAAAAAGTTTATGATGAGTTATAGATTGAATTATTTCAGAAGTGAGATTATCTTTGATGAAATTGGCT
>JALUZN010000422.1 GCA_027011835.1 Draconibacterium sp.
GTTTCGATTATTTTATTTCATTCTTTCTTTTTAACATTTTGTTGTTGATTGATAACTTGATAGTTAACTTTAAACAACTTCATTTAATAAAGTCATCCATAAAATTATATCGAGATTTATTGGGGGGCGAAAGTAAGGATAGTCATACAAATTAGATATCAATAACTTCCTTTCTTGTCTCATATCTTGTGTCTTCCGAAGGAATTTCTTTGAAATTAAAACCTTTCGTAGAGATTCCTTCGGAATAACAAGCTATTATTATTAAAAGTTATACTTGATTTTTGCATAAACCATCGAATTGTCCTTGTACTGGCCAAATTGCCCGGCTCTATCGCCCACAAAAATATTGCTACCCAGAAGAATAGAAAAACTATCGTCGTAATCGTAAGTAATTTTCGGGCGAATTAATGCGTCTTTGTTTGTTAATCCGATGTAAGAAAAGAGTTCGAAATGCAATGTTTCGCGTAGTGCATCGTAACGAGCCAAAGCAGTAGCCATATTATTTACTCTGTTTTCAACCATTTTGTCGTTGTAATCGAGAATGTATTTTTGAATAAACTGACCGCTCATTTTCACGCCACCAATGCTAAAATCCAGTCCCAAAACATAATTTAGATAATCTTTTTGAATAAGAGCATCGACAGCAAGCGGGTCTTCGGTTTGAAAATATTTTCCGTTATAATAAGCACCTTCGCCCCTAAAAATAACCCCTTTAATTTCGGTACTGAACGAGCCGCCTGCAACATATAAACGATGGTGCTGCGGCGTAATGGTTAATCCTGTTAAAACAGGTTTTGGCGGTATTGTTGTAGTATCTTTTCCAAAATGTTTTTGCACGTGCATTGCAGGATTATCGTCCCAGGTATAGCCACCCATAATATCGAAATCAATTTTCGAGGTCATTGCCGAATACTTTAAAAACAACTCGCTATTTTCTAACGAAGGGCTGATTGTACTTTTACTCCAATCGAATGTTGGCGGTGCCGGAAAGTCGGGTTGAATAAACCATATTGAGTTTGATGCCGGTTTTATTGTGGGGGTAAATTGCGGAATAAAAATGGCCTCGAAAGTTCCGTTTCCAATATAATAATCGAACTTTGCTGCAATTATTCCTGTCCTGATTTCATCGAAATCGGGAAGTAAAAACTCGGTTAAATTGAGTGGAGAAACAATATCGGTAATAAAAACGCCGTCGGCTTTTCCCCAAACAATTTGCTGCTTTCCAACCCGTAAATCGAAATTATTGAAATACAAATCCATATAAATTTCGCGCATGTTAAAGCTTAAACTATCCGCATTATACATATACATCATTGGGTTAGCTTTAAATGCCACCTTCTCGCCCCGCTTCTCAAAATTCAGGTTTAATGTTTGCTGAACAATGGAAAAATCTCCACTTTCAACATTAACGCCTTCGTAGGTTCGTGCGAAGCCTGAGACATCAACTTGTTGCGCTATTAAAAACTGGCTAGTGGTTAAAAGCAATATCAAAATAAATCCTTTTATTCTCATTTTGTTAATTATTTAATATGATTATCCGTATTTATACCCAAACTCGTTTTTATAACTCACGCATGCCACTAAAAGCCGGTTGAACAATGCTTCTCCGTGATATCTTCGATTA
>JALUZN010000423.1 GCA_027011835.1 Draconibacterium sp.
CCTCATCGGGGAACTGTTCTATAAAGTTAATTAATGACATACTTCTATTTTTATTTCAAAGATAATAATAATTGGGTAAATATACGGGTATTCATATTATTTTTTGAATTGTCAACAATCCCGATTTACTCAAGATTCTTTTTTACATATTGTTTTCGCCTTTTACATACCAAAGTTGGCCAAGATACCGCCATCCACGTATAGAATATGGCCGTTAACACTCATCAGGAATTCTTCAAGAAAGAAATAAAAACTTAATGAGCTATTTTTGCCCTCAACTTCATTGGGAAACACAGTAGAAATAAGTTCTTGTATTTCTCTTTAATTCGAAGTATTATGGTCGATTGAATTAATATATTTAATAATCTTTGTAGCCTCATCGGGCTCAAACCATTTCATTGTTTTATCTTTTCTAAACCAGGTTAACTGCTTTCGTGCGTAACGGCGAGAATTTCGCTTAATGAGTTCGATTGCTTTCTCTTTTGAAATCTCGCCATCGAAATACGCAAAGAGTTCACGGTAACCAACAGTATTTAGTGCGGTAAGGTGTTTATACCGGTAAACCGTTTTTGCTTCCTCTTCCAGACCGGCATCAAGCATTAAGTCTACACGTTTATTAATTCTGCTATGAACTATTTCCCGGTCGGTATTCAGTCCTATTCTAACGATAGAGAAAGGGCGTTTTTTATTTGGTGCAGTTCGAAATTGAGAGTAGGGTTTTCCGGTCATTAAACAAATCTCGAGTGCGTGAATAATTCGAGCGGGATTTTTTAAATCGACAGTTTTATAATACTCCAGGTCTTGTTTTTTGAGTTGAAGTCGTAAACTTTGCAGCCCCTCTTTTTCGAGCTGAAGTTTTAATTCGCTCCTGATTTTGGGGTCAACATCGGGCATTGTATCAATTCCTTTGCAAATTGCATCAATATACAACATTGAACCACCAACGAGCAGAATTTTATTATGCCGGTTAAAAAGATGATTAAGTAGTTCCATCGCCTCAGTTTCGTATCGACTTGCATTGTAGTTCTCGAAAATTGTGTGCGAATGAATAAAGTGGTGTTTAACAGCAGCAAGTTCTTCGGGTGTTGGCACGGCAGTTCCAATAGTTAACTCTTTAAAAATCTGACGCGAATCGCACGAAACAATTTCAGTATCGAAATGTTTTGCCAGTTTTATACTTACCGAGGTTTTTCCAATTCCGGTGGGGCCGGTTAAAACAATTAATGTTTTTTGCATTGTTTGTAAATTTCGGGAGCAAGATAAGGACAAAAAAAAGACTGTTCAAAAATAATTGAACAGCCTTGAAAATTCTTCATTTGATGTAAGCGGATTAGAAATCGTCCATTTCGCCAAAAATTTCGGTGTAATCTTCGAGTTCGCCAAAATCCATAATAACTTCTTCTTCTACAATTTGAGCTGGCTCTTGATCGACAATTTCTTCGCCAAGGACTTGAACAGGGGTGTCACCTTCTTTCAACGTGACTAACGGTTCATTTAAATTCTTTTCCATAATAATTCCTGTTAGTTCAATAAAAAAAGATCTGTCATTTAAAAAATCAAAAGTGTAAATAACTTTTTGCTCCTTCGATTTTAATAAATCAGAGAGTTTTGTTTTCTGCAT
>JALUZN010000424.1 GCA_027011835.1 Draconibacterium sp.
GTACAAATAATGAAACCATTACACGTTGAAGTTTTTAAAAACAAACGAAACAAAAGCGATACTATTATCTTATTGTCTGTCTTTTTTATTCTGCTCATTTTACTTTTTAATTCTTGTAAAACATGTAAATGCCCGGCCTACTCTCAAAATGCTCCAACGAGTAACGAGCGAAAAGCCTAAATAGGCAGTTTTCCTGTACTTTTTCTCTATTTGTCCCTGTTCTTCGAATACGCTAAAATGGATTAATTCTCAAAACATCAATATTTTACAGATTTTTTTGCCCTCTGAGAATTTAATATTTTGCCCGGGCCATATAGTATCACACAAATATGAATGTCAAATTGCTTTTATTTTGCCTATAAAATTTGGGCTCCGGTTTTATTTTTGATAATGAATTGAAAAAAATTACATGGTGACTTTAAAGAAATAAATTAATCTATCTGCAAAAATAAGGGCAATAAGGTTATTCCCGAATGGAAATACTACGGCGACTAAGGATACCATATTAATATAAGGTTTTTTACAAACGAATAATACAACCCCATCAAATAGTTGATTTTGTGGAGCTATCCGAAGCCGGCACGATGCACATCGAAATTATCCTTTGCCGTCCCATTCATGGGACGGATTATTAACAATAAACATTTTGTATTTTAACCCATTCAATTGCTATTAAGGGCTAAAGCCAATTTCTCTTTTTGTTTTTTAACCGTTGTTGGCTAAAGCCAAACGGTAAATGATATGTTTGTTTCTATACTAATTTTTATGAGAAACGAAGAGAGAAGCTATTATAAAGAAATGATAAAAACCTTATTCCCAGGTTTTAAAGCTTACCAGTAAATTTTGCTAATAAGGTTATTCCCGAATGGAAATACTACGGCTACTAAGGATACCATATTAATATAAGGTTTTTACAAACGAATAATACAACCCCATCAAATAGTTGATTTTGTGGAGCTATCCGAAGCCGGCACGATGCACATCGCAATTATCCTTTGCCGTCCCATTCATGGGACAGATTATTAACAATAAACATTTTGTATTTTAACCCATTCAATTGTTATTAAGGGCTAAAGCCAATTTCTCTTTTTGTCTTTTAACCCCGTTGGCTAAAGCCAAACGGTAAATGATATGTTTGTTTCTATACAAATTTTTATGAGAAACGAAGAGAGAAGCTATTATAAAGAAATGATAAAACTCCCTCTGGAGAATTTTTCACTCAATTAATAAAGAAAGAGAAAGCCAAACAGTCTCTTTAAACAACACCCTGAGCAAGCATGGCCTCGGCAACTTTAACAAATCCGCCAATATTTGCGCCTTTCACATAATCAACTTTACCGCCGTTTAATCCGTATTGAACACAAGTTTCGTGAATATCTTTCATTATCCCCTTGAGTCGTGCATCAACCTCTTCACGCGGCCAGTTTATTCGCATACTGTTTTGCGACATTTCCAGTCCCGAAACAGCAACGCCACCGGCATTTACCGCTTTTCCCGGAGCATAATCGATATTCTCCGACAGGTACTCAACGGCATCGGCTGTGCATCCCATATTCGATACTTCGGCAAAAAGTTTACACCCGTTATTAACTAGGTTCTGTGCATCTTCCAGGCCCACCTCATTTTCGGTGGCACACGGCATTGCAATATCTACCTTAACTTCCCACGGACGTTTGTCGGCAATAAACTCGGCATTAAACTCTTCGGCATATGGTTCAACAACATCGTTGTTTGTGGCACGTAATTCTAAAAGGTAATCTATTTTTTCTCCCGAAATTCCGTCGGCATCGTAAATATATCCGTCGGGCCCGGAGATAGTGACCACTTTACCACCCAGCTCGTTAATTTTAGTAATGGCTCCCCAGGCAACATTTCCAAAACCGGATACGGCGACGGTTTTCCCTTTAATGTCTTCGCCAATTCGGTGCAACATATGCTGAGCAAAATATACTGCTCCAAATCCGGTTGCTTCGGGACGAATCAAACTACCTCCCCAGGCAAGACCTTTCCCAGTAAGAACTCCGGTAAACTCGTTTTTCAGTCGTTTATACTGCCCAAACAGATAACCAATTTCGCGTCCACCTACTCCAATATCGCCGGCAGGAACATCGGTATTTGGCCCGATATGACGGTACAATTCGGTCATAAACGACTGACAGAAACGCATAATTTCGCCATCGGTTTTCCCTTTTGTACTAAAGTCGGAGCCACCTTTTCCGCCACCCATTGGTAAAGTTGTAAGGCTATTCTTAAAGGTCTGTTCGAATCCCAAAAACTTTAAAACACTTAGTGTAACCGTTGGATGAAAACGCAACCCTCCTTTATAGGGGCCGAGTGCCGAGTTAAATTCGACACGGTAGCCGCGATTAATTTGTACTTCACCACGGTCGTCGACCCAGGGAACACGAAACATTATTACGCGTTCGGGTTCTACCATTCGTTCCAGAATTTTTGCATTCCGGTAACGGGGATGTTTTTCGTAATAATCCCAAACCGACTCAATCACCTCTTCAACTGCCTGATGAAACTCCCTTTCTCCCGGAGTTCTTTTTTCAAGATTGGCAATAAATTCGTTTATATCTGCTTTCATCGTTCTATATATTAATCCATAAAAGTATTCATAAAAACATAAAAGTAACAGATTGTTTCTACGAATGTTTTCTTAAAATGCTTTTTATCTAAATTAAAATAAAAAGCGACGCAAAGATATATATCTAAAATATGTTTTCACAAGAGTTCTGTCGCAAATTACGATACCACAACTTCCTGTATATCTACTTATTAAGATTTTCCAGAAGATGTTATAAAACAGAATACGAAATTGTTACCATTTTTGAGGATAGAATTTTCGAATCATATCATAATTCAGGTTTGTTCGATATTTAAACAAAACTTTTGGAGTATTTAAGCATTTTGGGTGCAGGACTGGTGAATGCTATGATGTTGCTTTTGCCCTATCGGGCGGATTTTACTTTTTGGCTTAGCCCAAAAAGTAAACAAAAAATCCAAGGCTGCGTTCGCTTCGCTCGGAAAAGCTACGCAATAACGACTAAAAATCCTGAACTCCCTCCAATACATTGGAGCTCCTCAAACAGCAGGATTTTTTTAACGTCGTTATCATTTGTTTTCCGGCTCACCGACCAAGGCCGTCGCTACGAACTGGATTTGACATTCCACTACCACTACATTGAAGGGGCGGTCTCTTTTGAGTCCACTCTATAATTCGGGCTTCGATATTTAAATAAAACGTTAGGAGTGTTTAAACATTTTGGATGCAGGACTGGAGAATGCCTTGATATTTTTAGTTGTTCTCTTTATTTTTTTGAGAGGGCAACAATAAAAAAAGCTCCTCTCAATAATTGAGAAGAGCTTTTCGGTAACTATTATATTATGTGGAATTTATTACATCATTCCACCCATTCCACCCATTCCTGGTGCGCCTCCACCCATTGGTGGTGCCGGAACTTCTTCTTTCTCGTCAACAATAACCGTTTCGGTAGTTAAGAACATTCCTGCAATTGAGGCAGCATTTTCTAAAGCAACGCGTGTTACTTTTGCCGGGTCGATTACACCAACTTTCAATAAATTCTGATACTCATCGATACGGGCATTGTACCCAAAATCGCCTTTCCCTTCTTTTACTTTCTGAACAACAACTGCACCCTCTTTACCTGCATTTGCAACAATTTGGCGAAGTGGCTCTTCGATAGCTCTTCTAATAATTTCGATACCGGTTTGCTCGTCGTCGTTGTCGGCTTTTACTTTTGCTAAAGTTTCTACGGCACGAATGTAAGCAATACCTCCTCCGGGAACAATTCCCTCTTCAACAGCGGCACGGGTTGCACTCAGTGCATCGTCAACGCGGTCTTTTTTCTCTTTCATTTCAACCTCAGAGGCGGCACCAACATAAATTACAGCAACACCACCGGCCAATTTTGCCAATCGCTCTTGCAACTTCTCTTTGTCGTAATCGGAAGTTGTGGTTTCAATTTGTCTTTTAATTTGTGCTACACGAGCTGCTATTGCTGCTTCATCGCCACTACCGTTAACAATGGTTGTATTTTCTTTATCGACAGTAATTTTTTCACATTCACCTAACATTTCAATAGTAGCCTGTTCCAGGGTCATTCCTTTCTCTTCGGTAATAACTGTTCCACCGGTAAGAATTGCAAGGTCTTCAAGCATCTCTTTTCGGCGGTCGCCAAAACCGGGAGCTTTTACTGCACAAACTTTTAACGAACCACGCAAACGGTTAACAACCAATGTTGCCAATGCTTCGCCATCGATATCTTCGGCAATAATCATTAACGGGCGACCGGTTTGAGCTGTAGCTTCGAGAACCGGAAGCAAATCTTTCATTGTACTTATTTTCTTATCGTGAATAAGAATGAATGGATTTTCGAGCTCGGCTGCCATTTTTTCAGCATCGGTTACAAAATAGGGAGAGATGTAGCCACGGTCGAACTGCATTCCTTCAACAACATCGACATAAGTGTCGGTTCCTTTCGACTCTTCGATAGTAATAACACCTTCTTGCTGAACTTTATGCATAGCTTCGGCAATAAGTTTTCCAATTACATCGTCGTTGTTTGCCGAGATTTTAGCTACCGATTCCACTTTTGCATAATCGTCGCCAATGGTTTCGGCTTGTGAGGCAATATTCTCAACAACTGCCTGAACAGCTTTATCGATTCCACGCTTTAAATCCATTGGATTTGCGCCGGCAGTTACGTTTTTCAATCCAACACTAACAATCGATTGTGCGAGAACAGTTGCAGTAGTAGTTCCATCGCCTGCATCGTCGCCGGTTTTAGAAGCAACCTCTTTTACCATTTGAGCGCCAAGATTTTCGTAAGCATCGGCCAACTCAATCTCTTTTGCTACGGTAACACCATCTTTTGTAATTTGTGGTGCACCAAACTTTTTCTCTATTACAACGTTACGACCTTTTGGTCCTAATGTAACTTTTACTGCGTCGGCCAACTGGTCAACTCCGCTTTTTAACAAATCGCGGGCTTCGATGTCGAATTTAATTTCTTTTGCCATATTAGTTTTGTCTATTATTAAATAATTATTTTAACTTTTCGATACCCACTCTTATCATATTTTGTGCCAAGTGGTTTTTGGTTTTCATTTTGAATAAATTGGGACAAAATTGCATTAGATGTTTATTACAGACAATACAAAAACGAATTATATCACTGATTTTATGCGACTTAACCATAACGATATTTTTATGACATGCTGGCAGGGGGAAAGAAGAGTTTGAGTAGAGCAGTCAAAAAAAAAAAAACAAGAATAAGAAAATGTTGGTGTTTTATAACACTATTCGAAAACTGAAAAACTCGACAAATATCAGGAAAAGAATAAAACTCTCAAACTTGTAAACGTATTAAGGAGTTACCTCGGATTTGACGCATTATACATATAATTGAAACCCTCATGCACCGGCATTCTTTACTCAAGTTTTACATTTATTTATTAACCCCAAAAATAAGTATTATGAAAAATTTATCGATTTTTATTATTTTAGTTATTCTTGTGTCTATTTCAAATCAATTATTTGGTCAATTGGGAACACCTACAGATGACGTGTGTCCCGGTGACACTGTAGATTATACTATAGATCCAGACTATTATGGAGAACAGGAATTTCTTGTTATAAAGGTGTTTTCTTAGTTGACGATAGTCTACTTTGTGATGTTGGAGACAACACAAATATTTGTATGGATGTGAGCAGCTCAAGCGATGCACTTCAAGCTGTTACAAAATACAACTGGCAACTCGGTGACTGGTCATCATACATTACAGGATACCAATCAAATCCTTCAACCATTTTAAATACAGCTGTTGAAATATATCTTGATAATTATGCTCCCTTTTCGCAAATCATTCAAATTTATGCAGAAAATGCTTGTGGAACAGATATGATTATGGCAACAGGAAAGATGTTTTATACAGATGATTACGGAGGTTATATCATAATGGCTCCTAACCCGGCAGATTCTTATGTAGAATTATCATTTTTCGCAAACAGAGAATTAACAGATAAAGAC
>JALUZN010000425.1 GCA_027011835.1 Draconibacterium sp.
AATTTATATATAAACCAAAACAGGTTGAAAAAACGACTGCTATTTTTTGGGGGAGTATTACTATTTCTGTTTTTGGGGATGTTTTTTATTGTCCCTAAACCACTTTTTAATTCGCCCTACTCAACCATTGTAGAGAGCCACAGTGGAAAGCTTCTCGGTGCCAGAATTGCTGCCGACGGGCAGTGGCGTTTCCCCGAGTCCGATTCGGTTCCGGTAAAATACGAAAAGTGTTTGCTGAATTTCGAAGACAAATATTTCTACTATCATCCCGGTATAAATCCTGTTTCGTTATTGCGGGCACTCTTTCAAAATGTAAAAGCAAACCGAATTGTTAGCGGTGGAAGTACAATTACAATGCAGGTTTGCAGAATGGCCAGAAAGCAAAAGTCGCGTTCACTAAAAAACAAATTTATTGAGATGCTTTGGGCGATAAATCTCGAACTGCGGTTTTCGAAAAAAGAGATTTTAAACTTATATGCTTCTCACGCTCCTTTTGGCGGAAATGTTGTTGGCCTCGATGCTGCTTCGTGGCGCTATTTTAATCGTCCGGCGAGTGAATTGTCGTGGGCCGAGTCGGCAACACTTGCCGTTTTACCCAATGCTCCAGCGTTAATTTACCCCGGCAGGTTAGACCAAAAGTTAAAAAAGAAACGCGACCGTTTACTGAATAAGTTATTGGTTTCGGGCGCGATTGATTCGCTTACCTGCAAACTCTCTATTGCCGAACAACTACCCGCAAAAGTTACCCCGCTTCCGTTAAATGCCTATCATTTGGTAGAACGAGCTGCACGCGAAAAAAGCGGACAACGCATTCGTTCCTCTGTCGACTATTATTTGCAGGCTCGTGTTGCCCGACTTGTTGCCCGGCACAGTAAGAAGCTTAGGGCAAATCATATCTATAATCAGGCGGTAATTGTTGCCGAAACGCATACAAAAAAGGTAAAAGCTTATGTGGGGAATGTTTTCGACGGAGTGGATTTTGAACACGATAATCACGTCGATATTACCGAAGCACCACGAAGCACGGGTAGTATTTTAAAACCGTTTCTGTATTGCAAAATGCTCGACGAGGGATTAATTACTCCGCAAATGTTAATACCCGATATCCCAACTCGTTTTGGCGGTTTTACTCCAAAAAATTTTAATCAGAAATACAGTGGGGCAGTTCCGGCTGCCGAAGCTCTTGCCCGTTCGTTAAATATTCCGGCAGTGTGGATGCTTCGAAATTTCGGGGTTCCCCCGTTTTATAATTTCCTGAAAAAATTGGGAATGAAAACATTAACACACAACCCCGATTATTATGGGTTGTCGTTAATTTTGGGTGGGGCAGAGGTTACTTTATGGGATTTGGCAGGAATGTACACATCGCTGGTTTCGGTGTTGAATAATTACAACGAAAACGACGGACAATACTCCGAAAACTCTTTTTCGGCATTAACATGGATTGATAACGATACGAATAAAAGCTTTACCCGGAAAACTATTGTTCAACCCGAAATACGTGCCGGAGCAATTTACTTAACTATGCAGGCACTTTTAAAAGTTACCCGACCCGAGTCGGAAGCAGGATGGAATGAATTTGCATCGGCGCGAAATATTGCCTGGAAAACCGGTACCAGCTTTGGTTTCCGCGATGCCTGGGCGGTGGGAATGACGCGCGACTATGTAGTTGCCGTGTGGGCTGGAAATGCCGATGGCGAAGGCCGGCAGGGATTAACAGGTGCAACGGCGGCAGCTCCGTTGTTGTTCGATGTTTTTGATTTGTTGCCTGTGTCGGGCTGGTTCAATGCGCCGGCCGATGAATTGGAAAAAATAACAATTTGTGCAAACAGCGGTTACAGGGCCGGAGCAAACTGCAACGAGGTAAAAGAAGTCCTCGTTCCTCGTGGCTCGAAAGTGAAAGTGTGCCCGTGGCATAAAAAAATTCATTTAAATACAAGCGGAACTTATCGTGTAAATGCCGCATGTTTTCCGGTATCAGAAATGCAACATAAAAACTGGTTTGTTTTGCCGCCTGCAATGGAATATTATTATCGGCAAAATAATCCTGCATATTCAACTTTACCTCCACTAATGCCGGGTTGTACTACCAATATCGAAAATATGGAATTCATCTATCCGCGGCAATTGAACAAAGTTTTTATTCCGCGATATTTAGATGGAACGCCCGGGCAGATTATTTTTGAACTGGTTCATCGTCAGAAAAACAGTACCGTTTATTGGCATCTCGACGAAAAATATTTGGGAGCAACTTCCGGTATTCATCAGTTTGCATTGCGGCCCGAAAAAGGTTGGCATACTATTACTGTTACCGATAATAAAGGCAACCGCCTGTCGAAACATTTTCGGGTAGTAAACGAACCTTAATGTTTTTCGTTGGTTTGAGTATAATGCTGAGAGATTCCTTTAAATTTTTATATTTGTTGAAATTACAATTAGATGGACAATAACGACATTCTTCGACGCATCAGGTATTCGTTCGATTTTAATGATTCTAAAATGGTTGAAATTTTTGCTTTGGGCGACTCGAAAGTTACCCGGGCTCAAATTAGCAGTTGGCTGAAAAAAGATATCGACCCGGGTTATGTTTCGCTGACCGACTTTCAACTGGCAATTTTTTTGAATGGATTAATTATCGAGAAACGAGGCAAAAAAGAGGGGGCAAAACCCATTCCCGAGAGAGAACTGAACAACAACATTATTTTCAGGAAATTGCGAATTGCATTGAATTTGAAAGACGATGATATTTTGGCAATTTTAAAACTTCCGGGAATCGAAATTAGTAAGCATGAGTTGAGTGCTTTTTTTCGTAAGCCCGGGCAGAGTCAGTATCGTGAATGCAAAGACCAGATTTTACGCAATTTCTTGCGTGGGATGCAAATGAAATACAGAGAGCACAAATCTTAGTTTTTTTGAATGATGAAGATTCTTTTTGCAATAATTTTATTTCTGCAACTATCTGTTATTACAGGCAGTGCACAAAACCCTCAAGAGTTTTTTTTGGACGACTGGCAGCCCAAAACAGTTGAGAGTCCGCAATACACGAACACACCACAACCGTCGGAGCCGGCAACTGTTACGGTATCTGTTTTTTTTAACGATACCATTACAAAAGTTCCAAAATATGTTTACGGAAACAATGGCGTTCCGTGGGCACGTAAAATGAACAACAACTCCGGGTTAATGGAAGATATAACAAAACTACAGCCTAATGTTTTGCGCTGGCCGGGTGGAAATTTATCGAACACTTATTTTTGGAATGCCTCGCCCGGAAATGGTCCTTCGGATATTCCGCCTGACATGGAAATTAAAGTTATAAATACTGGAGTACATACTGCCAGCTGGGCAATGACACTGAACGATTACTACGATATGCTCGATAAAACCAATTCGACCGGGTGTATTTGCGTTAATTACAGTTACGCGCGTTATGGTACCGGTACCGACCCTGTAGCAACGGCGGCCCATCTTGCGGCTGATTGGGTTCGGTATGATAACGGTCGTACAAAATACTGGGAAATTGGAAATGAAAATATGGGCCCGTGGGAGGCAGGTTACGAAATTGATACCACACTGAATCAGGACGGGCAACCACGAATTATCTCAGGCGATTTATATGGCAGGCATTCGTGCGTGTTTATCGACTCGATGAAAGCAGCCGCAAACGAAGTTGGTTGGGAAATAAAAATCGGGGTTAATGTAATGGACAAACATGTGGACTACAACGATGTGATGAAAAACTGGAACAAAACAATAATGCCCGAAATTGCCGACAAAGCCGACTTCTTGATTGTACATTCGTATTACACTCCCTACAACCAAAACTCCAGCGTGGCAACCATTTTGAACTCGGCTGCCGATACAAAAGATTTTAAAAATTTCGCTTTAAAAGACCTGAAAACTTATGGCGGCAAAGATAATCTCCCGGTTGCACTAACCGAGTGGAACATTTTTGCTGTGGGAAGCAAACAGGCAGTTTCGTACATAAACGGAATGCACGCAACACTGGTTTTGGGCGAGTTGATAAAAAACAAATATGGCGAAGCCACCCGTTGGGATTTAATGAATAATTGGGCCGACGGAGACGACCACGGTATCTTTGCATCGTCAAACGAGCCGGGTGTAGCTTATGGAACTCCGCACGCCCCTTTTTACTATATGTACTACTTTCAAAGATATTTTGGAGACCGGTTTGTAAACTCAACGGTGTCGGGCAGCAGTAATATTATCAGTTATGCTTCTTCGTTTTCGTCGGGGCAAAGCGGTGTGGTTTTGGTAAACAAAGGCACAACAAAACAAATCGTTCAGCTCGATTTGGAAAACATGCCCAATGCAAAAAGTTATTATCGCTTTGTTTTAACCGGCGGCACCGATAATGGCGATTTCTCGCGAAAAGTTTATGTAAACGGAGAAGGCCCGGAAGGAGAAGCAGGTGCCCCGGTAAATTACGAATCGGTAAAAGCTTTGGGAAAAAGTATTTATGGCGACATTAAAATTGAAACTCCGCCGCTTTCGGTAACCTATGTTTTAGTTACTGCCGATTCTATTCCACCCGTTACCGCTAGTAAGATATGGAAACAACCAGCATTCCGTATTTATCCAAATCCGGCGACAGACGAAATTACAATTAACAGCCCCGGTTTCGAATTCGATAAAATAGAGATTGTCAATATAAACGGGCAGAAAGTTTTCGAAAAGAGTTCTATTCCTCTTGTTCGCAATACCACGAAACTCTCTTTTCATTTAAAGAGTGGTGTGTATTTGCTAAACTTGCACGGACAAAATCAAAAAATATCGAAAAAGCTGATTGTGAAATAAGAGTAATAAAGGCTCAATTCAACTTTCGGGTTGATAGGGCAATCAAAAATTTAATGAATCGGCTTTCCCCTGCCGGAGGTGATACTCTTTGGTTTGACCCAAAGCCAGTTCGCGGTGACGGCCTTCTTGGTCGGTGAGCCGGAAA
The DNA here is from genome assembly GCA_027011835.1 of Draconibacterium sp. Classification (GTDB taxonomy): domain Bacteria; phylum Bacteroidota; class Bacteroidia; order Bacteroidales; family Prolixibacteraceae; genus Draconibacterium. The sequence continues at coordinate 4,964 of JALUZN010000425.1, forward strand.
ACAAGTGATAACGACGTTAAAAAATTACTGCTGTTTGAGGAGGTACGACGAGTTCAGTAATTTTAGTCGTTATTGCGTAGCTTTTCCGAGTGAAGCGAACGCAGCCTTGGGCTTTTTGTTTACTTTTTGGGCTAAGCCAAAAAGTAAAATTCTCCCGATAGGGAAAAAGGAACATCATGGCATCTCGCTGACCAGTACCCAAAAAGTTTAAATGCCCCTATAAATCTGTTTAAATATTGAATCAACCCGAATTATGAAGTGAGCCGTAATAAATACAAGCATCGTAAAAAACAGGGTTGTTCCAATCATTTCCAAAATCCAGATTATTTTTTTCTGATAATTAGGGCAATTCCCGAGTTTGCCTCCAGTTTTTTTGAAAACACGGTTTTGCTGGTTACCGGTATTTTTGATATTTGTACGGTGTTGTTTTCTAAATTACTCCGATTTTGGGAATAGATGGTTGCCTCGTAATTTTCCCCTTTTTCGAGAAAAGAAAGAGGTAAGTTTAACTGCCTCGGTTTGTTTGCTGCCAAAGAGCCCACAAACCAATCGTTTCCACTCTTTCGGGCAACAGTTGCAAATTCACCGATTTCCCCTTCAAGTATTTTTGTATCGTCCCAAACCGTTGGCAGTGCATCGTAAAAACTCAATGCCTCTTCTTCGTAAAGGAGGCCTTTTGCATTTCCTGCACCTCCCTTTTTTTGTGGCGAACTGGCGGGACGATCGTACCAGTAAAGAAATTGCCAGGGGCTGTACAGCATTACCGACTTGGCCATTTGACCGGTTTTGCCTCCCATTTTTGTTGAAACCCGTTCGGCCAGATAACAGTTGGTATTGTCGGCAGCACCGGCAATTAGCCGGGTAAAAAGGGTAATAATCGAGTGCTCCACCGAGGGGCTCTCCTCGTCGCCCCGAATTCCCTCCTGAGTCATTAAATTTGGGTAGGTACGCGAATATCCGGTTGGCCGGTAGTTGTCGTGGATATCGACCATTAACTTGTACTTTGCCGCTTTCCGAACTGCTTCGTGCAGCCACTGTGTCCACTTTTGCGGGCCCACATTTACAAATCCGTATTTAACCCCTTTTATTCCCCAACTGTTGTACAGCGGCAGAATTTCGTCGAGTTGATTAATCATAGCTCGCCCGTTTACATATAAAATTATGCCAACATTATTTTGTTTTCCATACCTGATTGCTTCGTGCAAATCGAGAGGTCCGGGCGACCTGTTTGGATCGATGGTAACGGTTGTGGCATCCGACGCATTGTCGTATTCCAAACCGTACCAGCCGGCATCGAACTCGACATATTGCAAATTGTGGCGGACTGCAAAATCGATGCAAGCTTTTGCCCCTTTTGTGGTGAGGGTAACCTCGCGGATTACTTTGCCCGGTTTTATCCAGCTGGTATTTTTTATTTGGTTGGGTTCGTTCAGGTTAAGAATAAAAGCGTTGTTTTCCAGCACTTCCCCCGGCGAGCTGCCAATTAGTATATATCGCCAGGGCGTTGAAAATGTAGAGTTATAAGTTGCCTCGCCTGCCATAGAACAGACAATTGTTAATGAATCGGGCCCGGCAGTGTGAAATTTAATTTTTGAGTGGTTAACAAGAGCTGCCTCGCCAATTGCAACAGTGTTGCTATCTGTTTCAATTACCAGCGGCCCTTCGCATTTTTTTTCGATTTTGCTGAGGGGCATTTTTTTGTATTCGCCTTGCGGTTGGTAAGTTACCCAGGCAAAGTTATCGTTGGGAAATGTAAAGCCGGTAAGTTCTTTTGTAATGGTTACCTCGCCGGTTGTGTTTACGGTGTAGCGCAATGCAACTCCCTCGTTATAAACCCTGAAAGTTACCTCCAGTGAACGATTGGGAGGAACGGTTTCACGAAGTTGAAGGACGACTTCGTTATAGTGGTTGGTGTACCTGTTTTTTTCGCCATAAACAGGTTTCCACTCTTTGTTAATCGATTTTTTTGATATTGAAGTAATTTTTAGATTTTTGGCAAGTACACCTGTTTCTTTGAGTTCGAGACCTAGTGGCGATGCTTTAATAATTTGTTTGTCGTTCTCTTTTACTGAATAAAAAAGTGCATTTTCCTTGTCTTTGTTTAACTCGATTAACAGTGCAATATTTTTTGATGGACTTTTTACTTTAATCTCATTTTTATTAAAACATCCGCTTATGATAAGAGTAAAAATAAGCAGGGGTAAAATAACTTTTCGGCTGATTTGATTTTTGTTGATTTTCATTCGTATAGAATTAAATTAAAATATGCTATTCCGAAAGATAAACAAATGAGTTGAAATTGTAATATCATTAGCCCCGGGATTTATCTCGGGGATTGAATGTATAAAAAAAACCGGGTTTTAACCCAATCTATCTGAAGTCGGGGCTAAAGCCCAATATTCTTATGCAATTAATAATCCGTTGGATAAATCCAACGGCAAAGGATAGCCCGATATTTAATTTTATCGGTTAAGTTTTCCTTCTGATTTCATCAAACTCCCTTATTTCCAGTTTTGTTTGTCCCCAATCCATTTAGGTTTTCGGAAAAGCTATTTGGTTTGAGTATACAGTTTGAGTTTACATTATCCGTTTGTGAAAAACTTTAATCATTCTTCATATTTAGAATAAGGTTAATAAGGTTTGTGATGCAACTTATTAGCAAAATTGGCTACTAAGCTTTAAAACCTAATAATAAGGTTTTTATCATTTTTTCACAATGGTTTTTCACTTCATCCCCACAACTTTTTAAACTCCTTTATCCTGATAGTCACGGCGTGAGTTTTTTACAAATTGCGTTTGGTTAGTTGTTGTAAATAGCTGTTAATCGGCAACTCACACCGTGACTTACGGAAGAATGTAAAAAATATCATTAGCCCCGGGATTTATCTCGGGGATTGAATGTATAAAAAAACCGGGTTTTAACCCAACCTATTTGAAGTCAGGGCTATGAGCCCAATATTCTTATGCAATTAATAATCCGTTGGCTGAAGCCAACGGCAAAGGATAGTTCGCCAAAACTAAATATACTTGTAATATTTAATCCTGCTGAGTAGTAACAAAAAATCTGATTTTGAGAAACAATTTCGACGGAGCACCCCGGCAGGGATTGCAGTGGTAGCTTGCCGAAAACGCGCCCGAGTGGTTGTTGGCAAACGGCTGCGACCGGAGGAAGCACACGGATTGCCTACAACCACCGGAGTGCGTTGAGGCAACTACAAACGGAAAGCCCGGCTGCCGGTCAACAGAAAATTACTGTTAACAAATAGTTTACCCCAAAACGGTTTTGGGGGCATTGTAGGTGTTGTAGTTTTTTAATATCTACCTTTGCACGCTTTTTAGTTTTTAGGGGGCATAAAATTATATTTTTCAGATGATTACAGTTTCAGATTTAAGAATTCAGTTTGGTAAAAGAGTGTTGTTTCAGGATGTGAATATGAAGTTTACAGCCGGGAATTGTTACGGAGTAATTGGTGCAAACGGCGCAGGAAAATCGACATTTTTGAAGGCAATTTCGGGTGAGATTGATGCTACTGCCGGACATATTTCGTTGGGACCGGGCGAGCGACTTTCGGTGCTAAGTCAGGACCACTTTGCTTTTGACGAGTTTACGGTTTTGAACACCGTATTAAAGGGGCACGCAAAACTTTGGGAAATTATGGAGGAGAAGGAGCGACTGTATGCCAAGCCCGATTTTTCGGAGGAGGACGGTTTGCGGACTGCTGAACTGGAAGCTGAATTTGCCGATATGGATGGCTGGAATGCCGAAAGCGGGGCGGCATCGCTACTAAGTAATTTGGGAATTAAAGAGCAGTTTCATCAGACGTTAATGAAAGATATGAGTGGAAAACAGAAGGTGCGCGTGCTGCTTGCACAGGCACTTTTTGGAAAACCCGATAATTTATTGCTCGATGAGCCGACCAACGACCTGGACCTTGAAACGGTAGTTTGGTTAGAAAACTATCTTGCCAATTACGAAAACACAGTGTTGGTTGTTTCGCACGACAGGCACTTTTTAGATGCCATTAGTACGCACACCATCGATATAGATTTTAACGATATTAAAATGTTTGCCGGAAACTACAGTTTCTGGTACGAAAGCAGCCAGCTGGCGCTGCGCCAACAGCAGGCTCAAAACAAAAAAGCCGAAGAGAAGAAAAAAGAGTTGCAGGAATTTATTCAGCGTTTTAGTGCCAACGTGGCAAAATCGAAACAGGCAACCAGTCGTAAAAAGATGATTGAAAAGCTGAATATTTCTGACATTCAGCCATCGACGCGAAAATATCCGGGAATTATTTTTACTCCCGAACGCGAAGCGGGCGATAAAATTCTCGACGTTACAGGATTGAGTGCCAGCATTGATGGAGAGATTCTTTTTAAGGATGTGGAGTTTGTGGCTAATAAAGGTGAGAAAATTGTTTTTCTCTCGAGAGACCCGCGTGCGATGACGGTATTTTTTGAAATTATTAATGGACACCAGCAACCCGATTCGGGCAGTTACCAGTGGGGACAAACCATTACATCGGCTTATTTGCCAATAGATAATTCAGCGTTTTTTAACAGCGAGTTAACGCTTTTCGATTGGCTTTACCAATTTACTACCGACACAACAGAGATGTATATTCGAGGATATTTAGGAAAAATGTTGTTTGCCGGCGACGAAATTTATAAAAAAGTTAGTGTGCTCTCGGGAGGTGAAAAAATGCGCTGTATGATTTCGAAAATGATGCTCGAAAATCCAAATGCACTGGTGCTCGACACGCCAACCAACCACCTCGATTTGGAGTCGATACAGTCGTTTAACAACAACCTAAAACGTTATCCGGGGAATGTATTTATGTCGTCGCACGACCACGAATTTATCTCGTCGGTTTGCGACCGTATAATTGAACTTACGCCCAACGGAATTATCGATAAATTGATGAATTATGACGATTATATTACTGATGAAAAGATACACGCTTTGCGCGAGAAACTGTACGCAAAATAGAAGATAAATATTCTGAATTTGTATTTGCCGAGGTGGTTTTTTTCTGTTTTGTTTCCGGGGTACTTTGTTGAATCTTTATTTCTCGCAAAGCCGCAAAGTCGCAGGGCTCTGATTTTTAGTAGATTGCGACAGTTGTCTTGTGCTCCCCACTCTTTGTTTATGAGGTGTTTATAAAAATGCACCGAACCATTTCGGGGTGGTTATGTTTTTAAAAATTAACTCCAAGTTTTAACTCAAAAATATCGCGGTTTTTGTTGTCTGTTTTTGCTATTAACCGACTGTAACGGCCACTAAAAAAGAGTTGAACCGGCGATTTGTAAAGATGAATTATTCTTCCAAACTGAAATGAGCCGCCCACTTGTACCAGTGGATTATTAAAATAATTAAAATCGTGTTTTACAAGTTCTGAATGAACAGTTTCTAACAGAATTTTGTCGGAAACAATTTTGTACGAACTGTTAAACCCTTTCCGGTAGCTGCTGTTAATCGATACAACAAGCGTATTTTTTTCGGTTTGAAACTCTTTTTCGAAAGCTCCTTTTATTTGGAAATAGTTTAACGACTGCTCGTTTGTTTCGGGAACGAAATAGTAGGTGGTTTGGCTGTTTGTAATTTGTGCTGCAAGCGTTGTGCCCCAGTTAAAATGGTTGGCATTAACCAGTTTGTAGTACGAATAATCTACTCCATATTGCTGCCGGTTGTGCCAGTAAAGTGTGTATTTTGCCAGTGTTTCCCATTGGTACGAGTGCTGCTCGAGTTTTGGCTCCACCACCGGTTCGTGACCGTAAATGTGATTGTCTGTAAAGTGTATTTTTATTTTATTGATTGTGTTTTTGTTGTGCAGAAACATAAAAGTCGATGCAATTCCGGTGGTGTAATTTTCGAGCAGAACGACCTGAAGCGGGAACGAAACGCCCCGTTTAATATCGGTTGCTTTGCGGAAGAAACTCGCTTCGGTAAGGTTGCTAATTTTATTGCCTGTATAACCCATTTGAATTCCGCCGCCAAAAAGATTTGATTCGTGGCTCCGCCGGTCTTTTTCGGTTGAAACGGAAAATGCGCCCAGCCCTTTCATATTAAAATAATCGTAAACCGAGTCGGTAACCGTTGTAATCTCAATATCTTCTTTGCTGGTCTGGTAGCGGAAGTTTGCCCCCAGTTTTATTTTGTTGAATGTAAAAATAATTGCCGGAGCGATATTGAAAGTGGTTGTGGTATTTTTCGGTCGTGGGTCTTTCCGGCGCGCTCCAACGCCCGCTTTGTAGTTCATATCGACACCAAAAATAAAACGATTGTTAATTTGCCAGGCGGCTTTTGCACGCATTTTAAAAAACTCTTTGTGGTAAGTTCCGCCAATTGAGTCGGCCATAATGTACGGATTATCGTTGTATGGATTTAAAACGTCGATCCAGTTTACCGCTTCGTTTTTGCTGTTCGAGTAGTTAAAATTGCCATAAAATTTCCATCGTTTAAGAGTAACGTAACCGTTTGTGAAAAATCCTGTTTCGTTTAATTTCCTTTCTTGTTGATAGCGGTGTAAATCGCCGTTTTCGTAATTGTAGTTTAAAGTTGCTTTTCCTATTTTTTGCCTGATATCGAAAAACTGTAACGATGCTGCATTTGCCGAACCGTCCCAGACTGTTTTTAAATGAACTATTTTTTCGGAAGAGAGCGATGTATGCTGTCGGAGCGAATCGGGTTCGCCTGCAAACAATAAATTTGTTGAGGCAACCGCCACAACCATTAATAAAAGTCGAGTACTATTTTTTAAAATTTGTTTCATCAATTTTTCGCAATTACTCCCGGTGTTGGTTCCTGATTGGTTAAAAAGTCGTTGGTCGAATTGTTTGTATCCTGATATACGGTTCTTCCATCAATCACCTCTTTTACTTTTCGTTTAATTGAAACCCGTTGGTAGCCACCTTTGTGTTGAATATACCCGACATCGATACTGTTTGGCAAGCGTTTAAAAGCACCGCGGTCGTCGAGGCGGAGGTTGTCGACCCCATCGATTACCCAACCGTACGGAACCATAAAACAGTTAAATGAACCGCCCGGTTGTACCATATAATTATCGGGGTTGGTAAAAATTTCCTGTAAATTGTCGGAAGGCAGCCTGAACAGAATAGAAACCTGCCCGCGTACATCGAAAATCATTGCTGTTCCTTTTGTAATTCGTTGCATTAAAATATTTGGTACTTCGGGCACATCGATATATTTTCCGTCTTCAACATAAAACTCCCAGGCAGCTTTCGATAAGTCGATTGAATTTGGGTTTCCGTTGGGGTCGTCGCGGTGGTTCAGTCCCGAGAGTGCAATAACAAACGATTCGCCGGGTTGAATGGGGTGCTCCTCGCCGGTGCCCGGAACAATTGCCACAAAACTCCATAGCGGAATTCGTGGTAGTAGGTTGCCGTTTTCGTCGACCCACGGTGTTGGCTCGTAGGTGGTTGTTGAGTGAACCACTCCAAAGCAGAGTCCGTCGGAATACAAAACCTTGTCGGAGTTGTTATAAATTTCAACAAATTTCGCTGCCCCGTACGATTTTCCTTCGGGTGTGCGACTGCCGGAAGTGTACAGCTCTTTAATTACAAAACCTTCGTTTTGAATTGAATACTCTGTTTGAATAGTAAAACTGTTTCCATTTTCAAGAATTGTGGCGGCGTTAATTGCTCCGTTAAAAAGTACGGTCTTTTTAACCGGATATCCATCGAAATCAATTTTGTGTTTTTCTGAAAAGGAGACAATTATATCGTAATTTCCACCTCTTACATTGAAAGTTACGGTTCCGTTTTCGTTGGTATTCTCTGTAAATTCACGGCCTGTTTGTAATTCACGAATCAGAACCTCTTTCCCGGCTGCCGGGCCTCCGCTGTTAAACTCGTCGGGGTAATTTACCGTAACCGAAAAACTGTACGTAGATGGGGTTTCGTATATGTTGCACCCTGCAAATAACAGGGGAAGCAGCAAGATTATAATTTGTTTCTTCATTTGTATTTGTTTTGTCACCGGGTTAAAATCCGGTGTAAGTTAAAATACCTTAGTTGCTATTGCAGTGCTGGTTGATATTTAATTTTACTGTTTTTACTAAATACATATTTTATTATCTGTTTGTTCTTTTTACCCCTCTGTCTTCGACATCTCCTCCGTCAGCCGAAGGAGGAGAACGCCTTAAACTTAATCAGTGCAAAAGATTAACTTTACCGCAACAGTTAGCTTTATCGTCTTTCCCTTTTTAAGGGAAAGTGGCGACAGCCGAAAGGGTAAAAAAATTATATTCTTTTATCATCTCTATTATTAAGTTCTCAATATGCGGTGCGTGCAACTACCTCCCTTTTATCAACTATTATCGAACGCACCTTTTTTTGTATTTGTTTTGTCACCGGGTTAAAACCCGGTGTAAGTTAAAATACCTTAGTTGCTATTGCTGTGCTGGTTGAAATTTAATTTTACTGTTTTCTCTAAAAATCTAATTGTCTAATCATCTATAAGTCTATAAGTCTAATCACCTAAATGTTAAAACTGCATTTTTATATCGGCCCCAAAATAGGGCTGCTGGTTGCGGCGGATATACAGGCCGCTTCGCTCATCGAGATGCCAGGGCTGAATATTTAAAAAGTTGTTGGCATAAAACGACAGCTTAAACCGTTGTGCAATATCTTTCGATATTTTTATGTTGCACAAAAACAGTGGCGGCAGTGTTCGTTCACCAAACCGGTATTTTTGTGTTTTCCTGATTGCCTTTTGCGCCAGCGAATTCTCGAAATCTGCAATTGTGTATTCGTGTTCAATATTGTCGTACTCTTTGTAACTCACCGGAAGATAGTAGTAAAAGTCCTCCTCTTTTTCGTTTTTAAAGAGGTCGGGTTGGTTCAGATAATTGCGCAATTCTGTTAGTGAATACAATTTATTATCATCGTAAATATTGCGGTGGTCTTTTTCGAACCAAATTACCTGCGTAGTTAATGTAACCAGCATTTTTATTTCGGGAATGTGGGTGATTATATTAAAGTTGGTATTCAGCCGCTCGTTTACAATTCCATATCCCAACCGGTTTTTATATTTGGCGGCAAACGACTCCTGCCGGCTGCTGTTTCCTTCAAAAACTGTGTAGCTAATTGTTTTCCAGTAGGGTGCATCGGTCGAGTACGATTCGGTTTTTAGCCAAGCACCGTTTATTAAGAACGAAGTGTGGAGTGCTTTAACTTTTCCAAAGTTAACAACGTATTCAATTCCTGTTTTTAACCGTGTACTTGCATTTGTAAATTGCGAATACGACACAAATTTCTTGTCGTTTTCGTAACCCAATGCAATAGGATTTCCGGTTGTTTCGTCGTTGTAATAAACACCGTCGCCTTCAATGTAGTAAGGGTGTTTCCCTGCTTCCAGCACATCGTAATCGCGGAAAAACATAGGGTAGTATGTGTAGCTTGAAATAAATCCACCCTCGTGTTTTTCGTAAAATCCTGTAATGCGGGTTTTTATTTTATCGATTTGAAAATCGATTCCCACCTCATATTTGTTGCTTTTTGCAGGAAGTAGATTGTAATTTCTTGTATCCTGAACAACGTCGGTGGTTGCTACAATCAGGTCGGGGTAGTAGTTAAAACTAATTTTGTCGTTGTATTTTTTATCGGGATAAAGATGTATTAGCGTTGGCGCTTTTGTGGTTTGTCCGTAACCAATACGAAGTGCTAAGTCGCGAAAAAGCGAGTTGTTTTTTTTGTTTAGAATTTGGTAACGAACGTTAACTCTCGGGTCGAAATTCAGGCTGCCCGAAGTGTTGAAAAGTCCAGCAGGTTGAATATTGTCCATTCGTGCTCCTGCCATAATATCGAGTGCGGTTGTACCAATATCGAACGTAATTTTATCTTCTAAAAAGAGCGAAAACTGGTTAAGCGAAGGAATATCGGTAAACGGGCGTGGACGATTTCCGGTGCCTGCCGGTGGTTTTTCAAGGTCGAATGTGCGCCCCTCGCCGTTGTTGCCTGTGGTTCGCCATTCGGCGCCAAATAGTACGTTGTTTGTTACGAACTCGGCTTTATGATAAAATTTCGCTTTTAATTTCGAATAGAGACTAAATGGTTTTCCGTCGTAAGTAACTTCGGAGTAGTAAGTTGCCGGGCCGTACGAAATTTCGTATTCGCCACTGGTAGTTGCTGTCGCAAAAAAGTTGGGCCCACTCGACGAACTCTCCAGCGTTTTTTCAAACCCTTCCTGCCAGGTTTTGCTGTAACCAAAATCGAATGCTACACTTTTTAGAAATGCTTTGTTAAGCGACCAAACTGCCGTAATTTTCCCTCGTAAACTCTGGTCTTGTGCAAAGTGTTCCTCCTCTTGTAGCATATCGGGGTCGTATTTGTAATTGTCGAGCGAGCGTAAAAAATCGAGTTTCATATCGACAATAAGTGGCGATTTATCTCTGAAAAAGGTACGCGAATACTTGGTTGTGGCATTTACTCTTTTATACTGTTTGGTCTGTTTGGTAAGGTCGCGAAACGAGTTTGTATAACCCAAATCTACATTTATTACTCCGTTGTTATTTTGCAATAAATATCCTTTGCCCAGATAAATTTGTTTGGTGTGCGGGTCGGCTTGAAACTTAACGTTGTAGGGCGAGCCGCCCGATTTTGTTTTTATATGAACCGCACCCGAAGTGAGGTTTCCGTGTTCTGCCGATGAAATTCCTACATCGACAGTAATCGATTCGATGTTTTCTACCGGAATCTGACGAAGGTCGACTCCCGAGCCGGCCACCGATGAAAAACCGTTTGAACTGCTGATGCTTTTTTGAAGGTTTCCATCGTTCGAAACGGGAATATCGTCGACAATAATTGCTGTGCCGAGTGCGCTGTTTACATCTTCGGTAATTTCGCGAATACTTATTCTCGACGGACGGCTTAAATTGGGGTTCTCCGAAATATTTCCGGGAATAAGCTGCATAATATCTTTTAAACTCGATGCCTGAACGTGACTGATTGCCTCACTTTTTATTTTCGACGAGGTTGTACTGCTATTTGAGTTCTCGGCAGTTACGGTTACCTCTTTCAACCCCAGCGACTGTTTATGCAGCCTGATTTTTAGATTCGCATCTTTTCTTAGTGTTATATTTATCGAGTACTCTTTGTACCCGATGTAGGTAACTTTAAAAATATAGGTGCCAGCCGGAACCGATTGAATAACAAATTCTCCTTTTTCGTTTGTCGATGTTCCAACTCCCAGTTCGGGGAAAGCAACATTTGCGTATAATACCGGTTGCCCGGTTTCGGCATCGGTAACTATGCCATTCACCGTTATTTTCTGCTGTGCAGTTGAAGCAAATGAAAAACAGAGGCTTAAAAGAGCAATTGTAAAAACAGTTAACAGTGCTTTCAACATAGATTTATTACAAATCAAAAAAAATAGGTAACAATAAACGGGTGACACTTTAAAGAACGTCATTCTGAACTTGTTTCAGAATGACGTAAATTGATGGTCTAATTCGTTAAAAAACAATTTTCTCAGTATGTCTTTTCCCTTTAATAAAAGCATCTATAATATAAATACCCGGTTTGAAGTTACTGCGTTGTAATTCGTAAGTTCTGTTGTTCGGCTCGTAAACAGAAACTAATTTTCCGGTTATCGAATAAATTTTACATTGCTCAATTTCATTCTCAGAAGAGACAATCTCAATTGATAACGGTTTGTACCGGACTGATAATTCGTTATCGAGTTTAATCTCTTTAACAGCAGTTTTTAAGTCGAGGTCGGACAATGCAATTTTCATAACTTTCCCTTTGCCAAGTGTATAAAGAGAATCATTGAAAATTTCACCAATATTGTAAATGGTTGTGCCTGCCGAAGCATTTTGCCAATTATCGCCTCCATTGTTTGTAAAGAATGATTTGGACGTCAGTCCCATACACATAAATGAATTATCATCGAATTTATAAAAATCATTTGCCCCCGAAATACCTTCAAATTTCGAAAATGAATTACCCCCATCTTTTGAGATAAATACGCCATCGGATGTTGTTGGGATATAAAACTCATTTGTATTTGTAAGAACAACTGTTTTTAAAAAGATACTACTATCCTTGTTCGCTGCTGCCATTGTTGGGTATAAATCTGTATAAGTATTACCGCCATCAGTAGTTTTTAGTAAGGTTTTGTTTCCTGCAATATATCCTGTATCTCCAATAAAACTAATTCCGTTTATATAAGAACTGCCAAAGTCGATAGTAACAGCCGACCAACTCGCACCGCCATCAGTTGTTTTAAACACACGTCCCCGAGTATTTGCCTTATTTTCGGTTACTACTTCGTACCAATTTACATACAAATAAGCAGTATTTTCATCAACGCAACAAACTGAGTATGGATTGAATCCATAACACCCGTCCATTTGAGGATTTTTTGTTGGATCAGAACCCTCGCCTGCACCCACTTTTGAGGCATCCAATAAGGTCACTGTTTCCCAATCATCAGTTGTGCTTAAAACTAAGCCTTCCATATAAAAGTCGTTAACAGTGCTTGTTGCTGGGAAATTAGCAATTCTAAAACGTCGAATTGTTGAGAATGCATTCTCTCCATTCGCACTAATGCTTGTAAAATCGAATTCAACATCTTCCTGATAATCAGTTGGAAGATTGGTATTTGTCCATGTTTTGCCACCATCAGATGTTATTTTACAAACTTCGCCATAGGCAGCAATTACTGCGTTGTCTTCATCGTAGATAGTCATTTTCTGAAGGTTTTCCCCATTAGTAATAGTAACTGTTGACCAATTGAAGTTTTTAACAAGCAAATCAGTAACAGCAATTTTATAAGCTACTGATTTTGATAAACCATAAAGCGTATCTCCCAAAACTCCACCTATTTTATAACAAGTTTTACCCGGATAGCAGTCTGCCCATGAAGTTCCGTAGTCAGTTGAAATTTTTGATTTTGATGAAGATCCCAGAATAATCATACTTGAGTCATTTAAAAGATACAAATCATTCCCTCCTGAGACTCCATTTAATTTTGTAAAAGTTTCACCTCCGTCTCCTGTTCTAAAGATTCCATCCATTGTGGTAGTTACGTAAAAACTATCGGTATTTACAACTGTTATTGTACTCACATATAAGTTACTATCCGTTCCAACAGCAAGATTAGGATAAATATCGGTTGTTGTGTTAGTCGCTATATTTGTTTTGTAAAGCGATTTTGAACCACCTATTAATGCCACAGAGTCTTTACAAATAATTGAAGTGATAATATTTGATCCCAGTCCGCTTACTATTATTTCCCAAACCTCACCCCCATCTTTTGTGAGGAAAACTCCTCCTCTTTTAACCCTTTCCCCAGTTGTAATGTCGTACCATCCAGAGTAAACAAGGAAAGTGTCGGTATTGAATGCACCTACAGAATGAAAATCTTTTTCGTATCCACCATCAGCATTGGGATTAACAGAAGCGTCATCGCCTACTCCAATTTTTGTTACGTCTAATACAGACCAATTTGTACCCTTATTTGTTGATTTCAAAAGAACACCACTAACAAATATATCTCTATATCCACCAGGAGGATGATTAATAATTTTTGACCTCTTTGACGACATAAAAGTTATATCGCCTACGGCACTCATTCCAATGAAATCATATTCAGGATCAAAAGCATTGATGTCCGTCCATGCCTGAACCTTTTGAGTTTTCTTTTTGAAAACATTGTTGTGACCTACAATAACAGTTGACGTATCTCCTGTAACAGTCATTCCGGTGAGGTTGTTGTTTTCAGAAATTACCTCTTCGACCCAATTAAATGTTGCATTTTGACCTTGCGCACAAACGACGAATAAAAAAGAAAACATAAAAAAAATAAGGTTTTTCATTTTGTGATTTTTTTGGTTATTATTATTATTATTATTATTATTATTATTATTATTATTGATTTTTTAAATC
>JALUZN010000426.1 GCA_027011835.1 Draconibacterium sp.
CTGAATCGACAAAATACCATTACCTGTAGAATGCCAGTATTTCACCCATGTTTTATTATTCAAAACAAAAATAAATGCACGAATATTTTTATCGCCACCGGCTACATTAATTATTTGCCTGCACTCCACTAGTTCGAAATCCCCTTTTTCGTTGATAAGAAGAGTAAATTCTTTATCGAGATTTTTCAACTCATCTTTTTGCTTTTCAGTAAGAAAATTTGATTCTCTGATATCTTCCCACCTTTTCATTACTTCAAGATTATCAGCAGTTCGTGGGTGATTTTTTAACATTTCGAGTCGCCCAAAAAACGAAACAGGACAATTCCATCCGGCAGCTTTACTTGTGATGTATTCGTACATATCGGGTTGCATACCAATTTTACCATCTTTTGGTGCAACGTAATTGATCCACCCAAAATTGAGTGATGTAAAATCGTCGGCAAGGAATTTGGCTTCGGCAGCCGGATGTTTACGAACAGCTTCTTTTATATATTCAGGGTCGAAAGTGTCGAAAGCATTTCCACGGCTTTGAATGTGCCATCCGAAATGTGTTTTTACAGCACCTTCGGAAAATATAGGCGCGGGTTTAAATGCATTATAAGTTACAAGTTTCGAATGTTGAATGTTAAACCAGTAAGGGCGCGGCGCATCTTCCGAGCCATCGAAATAGATAAATTTAAAACCTGCTTGCTTGTATATCTCTCCTAATTTTGCAGCTACCTCTTCCTGAATATTTGTTTCTTGATTAAAGCGTACAAAACTGGGCCAGGTATCCACATCGAGCAATCCCAGCAAATCTCCTTTTTTGCGTTTTACAGGTTTGGTTTTAAGCACAGCTCGTTCGCATTCGGTAAATTTATACGGATACGTTGTTGAGTAATTTTCATACGAAATAAGCTCGGTTCCAATTTTCAGAATCCGGCGGCCATCTTCCATTGTACACCCGGCAGGATTTTCTTCCACATTTATGGTAGTCTCTTTTTTGTTGAGATTTTCGCTGAGCGTAAATATGCGTCGTAAATTCAGGCGAGAATCGGGCACAGGTGTAACATATAAATCGTTTATCTGCGCTTTGTTGTAATGAATGTGAAAACCGGCAATCATCCCGGCAGTTTCTATTTTGCCGGTTATTTCCTGTAAATCTTTCATCCCGTTAGGATACTCTTTCCGCCAGGGGAAGTGTCCCATCGAGGAGGCAAAATCAGAATAATAAATTACCATCTGCCTAAATCCACCTTTTTTTGCAAAGGCGATGTGTTCGTCGATATTTTTAGTGGTGACTTTTTTTAATTCGTAGTACGAATTTTTATACTCTTTACTTCTGCGCCCTTTTACTCCGCGCGGAAGACCAAAATCCTGTTCCAGTTGATCTATATTGTCGAGAAGTTTGTCTGTTGCTGTAACAATTAATGCCGCTCCAACACCTTTCAGTTTTACTTCGGCAACAGCTTCGGCGGTCATTAGTTTGTATCCGTCTCTATTTTGTGCATCGATTTTGGCGAATGGGTCGGTACCCAATAAATTTACTGCAACATTTTTATCCCAAACCACATTTAGCCAGCTTCCAAAATGGGTGCGATTTTTAACAGGCAGTTGTAACACTGTAAATTCGTCGATGTTTGTTTTGCGTTTTTCACCAAAATCAGCCATGTGATATTCCAACTCTTTCAATGTAAAACCGATATAACTGTCTGTAATATTTAGTCCAATTGTTGCCTTGTAATCTGTTAATTCGAAACTAACAATCAAATCGTCGCCAACCCGATAAATTGAGTCGGCAGCAAATTTCATTTTTTTTGCCGGATAAGCCAACATAACTTCGTTGTCGTACGGACGGTATTGCGTGATAGAGAATACAGGCATTTTTTTAGATCCCATCAGACACTCTTCGCCGGTGGCTTTAAGGACCAGACTTCGGGCTGTTCCATCAGAGTTAAGGATTAAACGCATCTCTGCATTTTCAATTAAAATCCCCGTTTCTTCATCCGCCTTATTTTCTGGCACTGTGCATCGGATTAGTTGCGATGCAAGTATTATAAGAAGTAGATAATTTATCAGCCGTAATTTGTAAAATGTATAAAACTTCATAAATATATAGGTGGGTTCTAAAAATTAGTTTTTTTCTCCCTTTGGTTGTCGGGATTGATTTGATAAAATCGCAGAACCCTTTAACGAAATATTCAAATCATTTCAAAAATACATTATCTGCTAAGAATTATAGCATAATATTTCTATTTATTTTTGCAACCTACTAACTAGCTGACTAACAGTATTATAGCTACAATATTTTCAATCTCTTGCTCGTGAACAGATCCGATAAAAAACAGATCCGGTTTTGTCGATTTATCTTTTCGTGCATAATAGCCCGGATTTCGTGCCGCAACCGCCAAATTCCAATTTTTAGGCTTTTGTTTATTCCATATTTCCCGGTTGTTTGCGAAAATCTCTTGAACGGTTTAAATAATGATCGAGCAGTTCAATATCAAATTCTTTTATCATTTCTTCGGCAGAGATATTTTCGTCTTCACTCGAAATCATAACTGCACCAACTTTACCGGGGTCGTATATTGTAACTTTGTTGCCATATTTTTTTTTCAAAGCAGTTAGTTTCCCCCAGTTTTCATCGAGATGTACAAGTTGCGAATCCAGATTTATGGAGGTAACCACAAAATCGAAATAGTTGGTTGTATGTGCTACTACATCGCCAACCCGATTGCGAATTTCGGAAGGGGACTCCCTGAACCCAAGTGCACTTACAAAAAACGAGCGACATGTATATGCCCAGTTACTCTGCATCAGGCCACCGTGATACATTGACGAAAATAGTAGAATATCAGGTTGCAATTTCTGATACTCTTTTAGCAATTCCTCAAAATTCAGGTCGAAACAG
Organism: Draconibacterium sp.; assembly: GCA_027011835.1. Lineage (GTDB taxonomy): Bacteria > Bacteroidota > Bacteroidia > Bacteroidales > Prolixibacteraceae > Draconibacterium. The sequence continues at coordinate 2,891 of JALUZN010000426.1, forward strand.
ATTATGCCGCCCACAGTACCAAAGTCGAGATTAAAAACCGATGCTTTGTTGGCGGCTTTTATTCCTGCCTGCATCTCGCCAATGGTTGGAAAGTTTTTATTATACACACCTGCAATTTCACCGTTTCGATTGAGAATAATTATCGAATTCCGCCAGTCTCCCCCCTCAACCTGATGCTTTGTTCCAAAAGCAATATAACAGTGATTTTCTTTTGCCACAGAACTAAAAAAATCCTGCATCTGATTTTTTCGTATTGCAAAATATTCAAACTGTGCTTTAATATTAAGCCCTTTCGGACGGTCGCACGCCTCGGGTAATACAATTAAATCGGGTTGGTTGGGGAGTACTTGTGCAAGCTGGTTTTTCCAGAAACTGATCATTCCATCAACCATTTCCTGAGCAGGAGTGTCTTTTGCAAATTGTGGAACAACAGCACCAATAGTTGCAATTTTAACTATGTTTTTTGCAGTTATAAAGTTTGATATTGTAAGTGTCAGGATAAAAAGTGATAGAATCTTTTTCATCTTATTATATTTTTAAGAATTATATTATTTGTTCTCGCCCAGCCATTTAACAATGTCAGGATATAGTTTCTCCTCTACTTGTATCATCCATGTTAAATCTTCGCGCTGGCTTGCAAAGTGGAAATATCTGTCGGGGAAATAGTTTGGCGGATACGAAATAAAACGGGTTTCGTAATAAACTTTCTTTAGGTTTCCCCAGGCAGAATCGAAATCGACAAGCGCTTTTTTTACCGCCTTAAAACCATCTGCATGTTGATTTTTGTTGTTAACATCGCACTGTTTTAATGCCATAAGTAGTTTGGGAGCTGTAATCTGAAAATCGTTTAGTGCCGAAAAAACTCTCCAGTGATAGCGGTTGTGAGTCGAAACTTGTCTTAAATTAATGAGCTGTTTTGAGGTGCTCTTATATATTTCAATTTGTTTTGCGGCCTCGTCGAGTCGGGTTTTATATTTCGCCGACCATTCACCCGGATTTTCAGAATTCGGCAAATCGATAATAATTTTTTTGTAATCTATCTTTTTCTTCTTCTTTCTTTCCGATTCTTTTATCCAGTGTGCCATTCCGGGCAGCTGAAAAAGAGTATTTTCACTGTCCATCCTGTTGCCTTTTTTTACCAACGAAGTTTCCCAAAAATGAGCTGCATCTCTCAACTGAAAATACAAATCGGTATAATTGGCAAATGGGCCAAATTCGCGCTGCATATATGCTTTTTGATATTCATCGAGTGTTCGTCCTTCCGGGTTCCAGCTGTATTCTGCCGAGGCAATAAAACCTCTCCAAAAAGTTTCCATATGCGGAGAGCGGTCATCCCATGCCGTTGAGAGCATTCCGGTAATTCCTTTGTCGTGAGCCAGCTCTAAACAGCTTTTTATTGCTACTAATCCGTGGTCTGAAACCTCACCTGTTCGTTGGTCGAAAGGGAACAACGATGCCCACGAACTATGAACAGCAGTAGAAACCATCGTATTAATTTTATTATCGGCAAGCCATTTTATGGCACGCTCATTTATAGGCTGGCGGCAAGTGGTATAATTCCAGTGCATAAAAACTCCTTTTTTAGGGAAATCTCTAATTGCCTCATCCAGTTTTTTTTCTCCCTTCTTCCAGAGTTCCGGGTCATCTTCTTTATTGCGTGTTGCAAACCACAACCCAGCATTTTTAAAGGGCATATCGTCCCAAAAAATCGGTGTACGGCCGTGTTCAATTAAAAAATTGCAAACTTTATTAAACCAGTAAAGATTTAGCTCAAACATTCCAGTTTTATCGGCAAAAGGTTTACACCGGGGGCAAATTCCTATATTCCCGATTTCGTCGCCACCAATATGGAAATATTTGCTGCCGGGTGTCGCATCAATTGCATCGAGATACATATCGAAAAGAACTTTATAAGTTCCATCGTCCATTGGGCAAAATGCCCAGTTGTTGCTCTCTACTTCGCGTAACTTTGCATATTCGGGATGTTTTAAAATAAACGAAGCGTGTCCGAGTCCTTGTACCAGCGGTGTGATTTCGATATTGCGTTTTCGTGCATATTTTGTAAGTGCCGCCATTTCGTCGATACTAATTGCTTGTGGAGCGCCCACAAGTGGTTGACGACGGTAACGTAATTTATCTTCGAATTCGAATGTGACCGAGTTAATTTTATACTTTGCAAGCTTGTCGATACTTTCGTAGTACACATTCATATGATCGAGATGGTGTTTTAAATCGAAATGAACCGAGCGGTATGAAAAGTCGGGGAAGTCAGTAATTTTACAAGCCGGAACAGAAGTGTCAAAATCACGCGAATCTTCCAGTAGCTGTTCCAGTGTCTGACAGCCATAAAAAAGCCCTGCTTCACCTCTTGCAACAATTTCAGCATTTCCATTCTTAACGGTTAAAATATATCCCTCTTTCGATTTGGGGATACTCTCCGAGTTATCAATTTTTAGAGTAAGAATTCCTCCTTTTGCATTGCTCTCCCCGGTTAGTAATCCGAGTATTTCGCCCATAACAGGGCGTTCAAAATCACCCGACAGTTTAAGCTTTGTCAGTTCTCCTGAATTTAAACCGCCTCCCGAAAGTATCTCTGTTTTTTGGGGTTTAGGCAGAATCTGAAAAGTATCGCGTAATTTATTATTAACCGTGCTCTGTTGTTTACACGATAATGCTATTAAAAATAATAGGAATAGAAAGAAATGTTTTTTCATTTTAGTTGGTTTTATAGTTACAGTATTATTTTACTCGAGATATTTATCGAACTCTTTTTTCCATAGCGCATAACCTTTTTTATTCATGTGCAGTCCGTCTCCAATAAAAATATCCTGAAAAACATTTCCGTTTTTGTCGAGCATAATTTTCCATACATCGGCAAAATCAACATTGGCTTGTTTATTACAAAATTTCTCCAGTTTTCTGTTGAGTTTAATATATTGCTTACTAAGGTTCCAGCGGGCAATACTTGGTTTTGCAGCAATAATAATCACTTTTGTTTTGGGCAAATCGGTTTTAATCTGTTTTACTAATCCTTTTGCCTGTTTGTATATTTTGCCCGGATTTTTCTTCGCGGCAATATCGTTGTCGCCTTCATAAATAAACAGATAATCGGGTTTATATTTAGTAATTAATTCGTTGTAAAAGTAGATGAGGTCGCTGT
>JALUZN010000427.1 GCA_027011835.1 Draconibacterium sp.
GTTTAATACAATATCATTTTATTATTTTCTAACCTAATGTGATATTTTCGATGGAAAATCAATTCGACAATAATTATTAGATTACCTTTGTTTTTCATTAAAATAAGAATAAGAATGGCGTTAAAATGTGGAATAGTTGGTTTGCCAAATGTAGGAAAATCAACACTTTTTAATTGTTTGTCGAGTGCAAAAGCTCAGTCGGCAAATTTTCCTTTTTGTACAATAGAACCAAATGTTGGTGTAATTACTGTCCCCGATGAACGGTTGATAAAACTTACTGAAATTGATAAACCGAAAAAAGTTGTTCCAACAACGGTTGAGGTTGTCGATATTGCGGGGTTGGTAAAAGGTGCAAGTAAAGGCGAAGGATTAGGGAATCAGTTTTTGGGAAACATTCGTGAAACCGATGCAATTTTGCATGTGTTACGCTGTTTCGAAAACGATAATATTACTCACGTCGATGGTTCTGTCGATCCGGTTCGCGATAAAGAGGTAATTGATATTGAACTTCAGTTAAAAGATTTGGAGACCGTTGAGGGGCGTATTGAAAAGCTCGAGAAACAGGCGCGGCACGGAAACGACCTGAAGATTAAAAAGCTTTTTGAGTTGGCTGTGCGTTACAAAGAGGTGTTGGAGTCGGGCAAATCGGCTCGTACATTGCAACTGTCGGCTGAAGATGCAAAAGTTGCTAAAGAGCTTTTCCTGCTTACCAATAAACCGGTAATGTATGTTTGTAATGTTGACGAAGCGTCGGCAAAAACCGGTAACCATTTTGTAGAAAAAGTACGAGAGGCGATAAAAGACGAAAATGCCGAACTGCTGGTTATTGCTGCTGCAACCGAGTCGGATATTGCAGAACTGGAAGAGTACGAAGAGAAGCAGATGTTTTTGGAGGAGTTAGGGCTCGACGAACCCGGCGTAAACAAACTCATTCATTCAGCTTACAGTTTGCTAAATCTGAAAACTTATTTTACATCGGGGCCCGACGAAAGTCGTGCATGGACATTTACCGAGGGAACAAAAGCACCGCAGGCAGCCGGAATTATTCATACCGATTTTGAGCGTGGGTTTATTCGTGCCGAGGTGATTAAATATGAAGATTACATTTCGTTAGGGTCGGAGAGTGCCTGCCGTGAAGCGGGAAAAATTGCCATCGAAGGAAAAGAATATGTGGTTCAGGACGGCGATATTATGCACTTCCGGTTTAATGTTTAGAAAACTTGAAGTTTGGTTAGGCGAAAAAAAAGGGTTGAACAAATAGTTGTTCAACCCTTTTTTGTAACAATAATTACTTATTATTTTGGTTGTACATCGGCCATGTCTCTTACAATGCCGTTTTTATCTACCTTAATATGAACGTCTTTGGCAATTTCCAAATTAATAGTTGTTTCCTGTACCGAAATAATTTTACCGTAAATACCTCCGGTAGTTACAACTTTATCGCCTTTTTTTAATCCTTCGCGAAACTGACGTGTCTCTTTTTGGCGTTTCATTTGCGGACGAATCATAAAAAAGTAAAACACAACAACAATTAAAATAAGTGGTAAAAAACTCATTAACGGATTTGCTTCCTGCCCTTGGGGCTGTGCCATCAAAATAATATTCAACAT
>JALUZN010000428.1 GCA_027011835.1 Draconibacterium sp.
TGAATTTTGCCTTATCAATGTTATAATATATTTTCTTTCGGGATTTAGCATCAAGATTATTCATAAAATCAATTGCTTCTTCTAAAAAGAAAACTTCAAATTTTATTTCCATAAGCAAACATTTTCGAGGCAAAGTTAATAGATTGTTTCAATATATGGAAACATATTCTCCCGCTTTTTTATTAGCATCACATCGAATGACCTGTAAATTTTAAAACAAACAGAGAAAAAGAAGTCTGAAAATAGAAATAGTCTTTACCCCAGAGCAAAATTCAGGAATAAACTACTCGTACCGTAACGATTCAATTGGATTGAATCGCGAGGCTTTTCTTGCCGGATAGTAGCCCGATGCAATACCAACAAAAAAACAGAGTGCCACACCTGAAATAATCCAAATCCAAGGGACAATAAAGGCCGAGCCAATTAACACCGAAACCAGATTCCCAATTAATATCCCGACAATAATGCCGAGATATCCTCCAATTTGGCCAATGACCACCGCCTCAATTAAAAACTGTTGTTTTACGGTTGCACTGGTTGCGCCAATTGCTTTTCGAATTCCAATTTCGCGGGTGCGCTCGGTTACCGAAACCAACATTATATTCATTAGTCCAACGGCGGCCCCAAACAGAGTAATAAACCCAATAATGGTGGCAACAAGTGTAATGTTTCTAATGTTTTCCAAAAGAATATTTACAATATTATCGCTTTTTTCGATATTAAAATCGGTCTCGTCGAGCGGGTCTAACCCCCGAACAGTACGAAACACCGATTCTGCCTGACCAACAGCGGCATCCATCAATTCGGGCTTGTTCACTTTAATCTGAATATCGAAATTCATATTTGGTCGCGAAAAATAGCTTCGCACATTTGTATAGGGAATAAAACAGACCATATCGGTTCCTCCAAAACCATTTCCCTTTGCTTTTAAAACACCGGCAACTTTGTATTTGCCGCCTCCAATACTAATTACTTTGTCTAGTGGTTTTTCGCCTCCTTTAAACAATCGCGATGCCAATTCGCTTCCAATTAAAACTGCATTTCGTCCCAAAACGATATCCTGCTCACTAAAACTTCTCCCTTTGCCTATTTCGTAACCGGCAGTAAACAGGTAATCTTCATCTATTCCCCGCACCGAAATATTCGGGTTTGTTTTTATATCGCCATATTTTACCGTTGCTGTGCCAGATCCCGAAACCGATATGGCAACCGTAGCAGGAAAATCGAACCGCTCTTTAAACTCTTTTGCCTGATAGTACGAAATATATGAATGGTTTTTTGTGCGGTATCGTTTATTGCCAACCTGTACGCGCATTCCACGACTTGTTAACGAGAATGTATTGGCACCCATAAACGTGAACTCTTTTGTAATCGAACTTTTAATCGAATCGATGGCCGTAAGAATACCTACAAGTGCAGTAATTCCAACGGCAATTATTAGTACTGTTAAAACGGTACGTAATAAATTTGTTCGAATCGATTGCAATGCAATCCGCAAATTCTCGACAAACAAAGCAGTCTTCCCCATTCTTCTTAGTAGTTCGTTATTTTATGTTGAATTAGTTTTAAAAGATTGAAATGAATTACAAAGTATCTCGAGAATTCATAAT
>JALUZN010000429.1 GCA_027011835.1 Draconibacterium sp.
TTTACTCAATTCCTTGCATTTTAACACATGGTATTTAAATGAGATATTAACATATATTGTTGATATAATGGACTTTAAATCAATAATCACATAAAATCAGCAGACTCTACTTATACAATAACGCAACTGCCGAAATGGGAACAACAGCCAACGCTGTAAATGCTTCATCGATAATAAAACTGTTTGGATGGTGGTGTTGAGTATAGTAAAGATTAAAAATAAGCAATTATAAATTTCTCAACTATTATTTTGTTGTCGGAAATTATTTGAACAGAGTAGATGCCCGGGTGTAAGAAGCTCAGATTAAGTTGTTTAATGAATTTCTCTTTTTCTCCTTTAAAATTTCCCGAGTACACCAACGAACCATTTTTCGAGAAGACCCTTATAATGTATTCGCCAGCTACATTATCCATAAGTAAATTAAGTTTACCCTGAGAAGGATTGGGGAAAATTTTCAGAAAAGGTTCCGAGTCATTTTCCTGATTCGAATCGTCTAAAATTGTAATCTTAATCTCGTCGGAACCACTACACCCGAACTCATCGGCAACTGATACCGAAAATGTATGTATTCCAAATCCGTCTGTTCCCGAAACCAAAACCGATTGCGTATTCTTACCATTATTCCAAAGGTAACTTACAAAACCGTTACCGGCATCAAGCGTAACACTTTCAGAAGCAAATATATTAAAATCGATACCTAAATTAATAACGGGTAGTGGTACAACATTAAGGTTTAATAATACTGTTGAGTCGCACCCAAATTCATTGGAAAAATGGTGTTCGTAACTTCCGCTTTCTGAATATTTGGCTCCATCGAAGGTGTAAATAGTTCCTTCGCAAATGTTTTCGTTTAATATGGTTCGGCTCACCGGATTTACCGTAAGTTGAAGGTTTATTGTGGAATCGCAGCCAAATTTATTGCTTAAAATATCAGTGTAATTCCCTGATGTTTTATAAACCGAGCTCGCTCCAATTACAACGCTGTCGCCTTCGCAAATTGTACGTTCAATTAATGTGTCGTTTAATGGATGCACCGTCAATTGTAGCGTAACAGTAGAGTCGCACCCTAAAAATCCGTTTAAAACATTGGTATAACTTCCCTCGTTTTTATAAGCCAAATTTCCCACGATTACACTGTCTCCGAAACAAATTGTCTGTTCCAGAAAAGTGTTGTGAACCGGATTCACTGTTAACGACAAAGTAACTAACGAATCGCAGCCAAAACGGTTAATTAAATGTTCTTCGTAAACACCGGTTTCGTTATAAATCGAATTTCCAACTTGCACATTATCGCCTTCGCAAAGAGTAACTTCGAGCAACGAATCGGTTATTGGATTTACCGTTAAATGAAGAATAATTATGGAGTCGCAGCCAAAACGATTAGAAAATGTATTTTCGAAAGTTCCTGATTCGTGAAAAACAAAAGGTCCGACAGTTACCGAATCGCCATTACAAATAGTTTTTTCAATAGTTGTTTTCTGATCGGGATTTACAATTAGATTTAACGTAACAAGCGAATCGCACCCAAATTTATTTGTAAGCATCTTTTCGAAAGTTCCTGACTGAGTATAAACAGAATCACCTATTTTTACACTGTCGCCGGCACAAATTGTTTTTGAAATAAGCGTATCTGAAGGTAAACTCACAGTAAGGTTTAAAACGATTAGCGAATCGCAACCGGTTGAATTTGTTAATGTTTTTGTGTACGTTCCCGTTTCCGAATAGAATGATCCGGCAATTTCAAAAGGATTTCCTTTACAAGTAGATTCGTTTAAAGTAGTTATTTCAGGCTGGCGAACTTCGAGGTTTAAAGTAACTACCGAATCGCAACCAAATTGGTTTGTAAAGGTTTCGATGTAAACTCCCGATTCTTTATAAAACAAATTACTAATTGCGATACTATCGCCACTGCAAACCGACTTTTCGAGAATGGTGTCGTTTTGTGGATTCACGGTTAAATTAAGTACAATTACCGAGTCGCAACCACTTTGTCCGGTAAAAGTAAATTCGTAAATTCCATCTGTTTTATAAAACTGATTGCGAAATTCTACACTGTCGCCCGCGCAAATAGTTTTTGAAAAAATAGTTGCATCGGGGGGACAATACATGAAAATGTTATCGGTAAATGCAAAGTCATTATCCGTTTCAATTTCTTCTATTACTTCGTTCCGATTATCAATAATATAGCCAATGTAATATCCTCCCCGGCTAATTTTACCTTCGAGCGAAGTAATATCAATAGAAACTGAGTCTTGCAAGTTGCCGTTAATATTCAAACTGTTAATCATTTTCTCTTCTATCAGCAGATCGGAAGTGGTAATTTGCTTGTCGGCTGATAGGTAATAACCAATTTTTGTTGGATTAGAAACCGCTTTTCCACTGTTTTCTACTTGTAACGAAATATTTATTTGGGTACTTGATACATCTAAAGTGTTTTCGGTAGCATTAAAGGTAAGATTTGGAAAAACTCGTAATTTCGGGGTATTGAATGTAAATCTGTTATCCGATTCGTTCTCTTCTTCGATAACATAATTCGGATCAATAATGTATCCAATGTAATAGTTTCCCGCCGGTAAATCGGGCAGCAACTCATTTACATTTATTTGAAGCGATTTTGTGGAAACATTGTTTGGGTTTAGTTCTTCAATATTAGCTTCACCCAGAAAGTATCCCGATGTTGAAACAGGATTTCTTTGCGAAGCGTAAAAGGCTATTTTACAAGGATCTGATTTTAAATCACCACTGTTTTTTACCTGCATGCTAGCTGAAATATCGGAGCCGTTAATATTAAGTTGATTTTGGTTGGAGGTAAAAGTGAGGTTCGGAATAAAATAATTATCAACCTTTGCACCGGTATAAGTGAAGTTGTTATCATCTTCGTTCGATTCATTTACACTGTTTTCGTAGTCGATAACATATCCCACAAAATAATTGCCGGCAGGAAGAGACGGTACTTCAGTTAAAACATTTGCCGAGAAAGTTTGAGATGAAGTTTCTCCAGCATCGAGAGAAGGCAGAGCTAACTCTCCAATAAAATAATCGGATGTTGTAACCGGATTATTTTGCGAAACATAAAAGCCAATTTTACATGACCCTGAAGCCAAACTTCCGCTATTAACAGCCTGTAAATTAACCGAAACATCGTATCCGTTAATTACGAAATTATTTTGTGCCGACTGAAAGGTTAAATTTGAAATTGCTACAATTTGAACTTGGTCTGACGTAAAAGCAAACTTATTGTTTTCTTCAATAAGTTCATCTACATTGTTTTGATAATCAATAATGTAGCCAACATAATAATTTCCCGAAGGAATAACCGGGTTAACAGTTGCCGCATTTTTTATGAAGTTCAGGTTTTTACTTTCTCCAGAATTTAATCCACTTAAATAGTTTGAACCGACAAAGTAATCCGAAGTGGTAATTATTGTATCCGAAGAGAGGTAATAACCAACGCTGAATGCTCCTGCATTCTGATTTTCCACATTTAAAACCTGCATGTCAACATCAATTACAGAAGAATTAATGCTAAGTGTATTTGTTGTCGGATTATAGGTTAAATCGCTTCCTAATTCGACTCCTGTACCGAGCGAAAAACGAAGTGTGCTGCCATCGAGCGTAATATCTTTAATATCGATACCGGTAAGTTTATTATCGTAAGTTTGTGCATCGGGATTTGAAAGATCGTTAAAAGCAGTGTTTCCTGAAGAGCCGGGGAAAAGGTCTCCCGCATCGCCACGGTTTACATTATCATCGAGTTGGTTTAACCCGTCGGCCTCCTCTAAATCTGAAACTTTATTGTTTTCGTCGCTGTTGTCACTTCTATTCGAATTTATATGAAAAATAGCCAATCCCGATCCGGGCAGCGCTTCGTCGAACCCGATTTTATATCGATTTTCGAGTAAAAAATATTCATTAGAATTTGGCGTTGTCAGTTTATAGCACTGCGTTCCTGATGCTGCTGGAGTAAGCGAGTAATCGCCTTGCGCACTAATAACTGTTGGTGTAATCCAGCCTAGTTTTTCGCGCGACCAGGCAGAAAGCAATGCCGGTGTTCTTTCGTGGTTTAGCCAGGCTCCCGAAGCCATTAGCGCCCATTTCCCAAGTCCTTCCGAATCTCCATTGCTATCGTTTGTATCGTAAAGGTCGGGAAGTCCAAGAGCATGCCCAAATTCGTGACAGAAAACTCCAATTCCAACCATTCCGTAGCTACGTGTTTCGGGCTGAATAACATACGAATTAATGGTAACTCCATCGTAATTCCGTGCTGATCCTCCAAGCCCCCAACTGTGCGACCAAATGTACTGTGTTTGCGATCCCTCTTCGGCTCCGGGACCGGAGTGAACAACAATCAGGTTGTCAACATATCCATCGCCGTCGTTATCGTAAATCGAAAAATCGATGCCGGCTGCCTCTGCCGCATCAACAGCTTCTCCAACCAACTCTTTTGCCCTTGAATCACCATTGTCATCACCGTAATATAAATAGTCCTCTTTCGCAAGGTACCAGCCGGCAACATCTACCGATATCGATAAATTTCCATCAGAAGCCTGATAATAGTAATCGTGAAATGAACCCGTTCCATTGTAGTTCAGCTGGTTCATCATATTATGAAAGCCGGGAACAGTATATGTACTGTCGAGGTCGGGGTATTTTATAAGTAACATTAATACTTTGCGTGCACCACTATTGGGGAATGAATGTTGGGGTTCATTCTCGGCACTTTTGAATTTTATTTGAGAATTGCTGTTCTTACTTATTAAATATCTGGGAATCTGTTTTAAGAATTTTTTGACAGCATCATCTCGCTCAGAAATATTTTTAGCCTGAAAACCTGAGAAATACAGATTCCCGGCTTTATTTAATCGGGCAAATTCATAATAACCACTGCTATCCCGAAGAATTGTATATCCATCTTCAGTAACTTTGTAGTGGTTAAATTCATCGCCTTTACCAAAAACCGTAAGTTTTGTTCCGTCCGGCTGTGTAACCTCAATAGGATTGGGCGATGCCGAAATGTAAGACTTTTGCCCCGCTCCACTCAAACTATAGAACAGCAGGAAAGTTAGAAAAAAGAAATGTCTCATTTAATGGTCGTCCGCTTTGTATTTGAGTGCTAATTTATAATAATTTCATTGAGTATCAATTTTTATCGATTGATAAATGTATTTCATATCGGTGCATTCGCGAATCAATTGTGCCAGTTTATCGTACTGTTCCTCTTTAAATTGTTTAAAGTTAATCTCCGAATCAACCTCTTTCCCCGAAGCTGCCAAAATGGTTTTTACAATTTCAATATTATCGAAAATGCCGTGAATGTATGTTCCCCACGTTTTCTCGTTTAGAAACCACCCATCGTTTTTTTCGTTTTCTATTTTACAAGTTGGCGAATCTTGGGTCGAAATGGTTTCGCCCATGTGAATTTCGTAACCTTCTCCTTTTAAATTTCTCTGAAAAACAAAGTTACACTGACGGGTTGTTTTCTCTCCGGTTAATGTTGTTTGTACGGGTAAGATTCCCAGTCCCGGAATTTTTTCAATCTCACCTTCAATATGGTTGGGGTCGTAAATCCATTCGCCCATTATTTGAAAGCCACCACATATTCCGTAAACTGCTTTTTGTTGCTTGTGAGCTTTTTTTATGGCTGCTGCCATTCCGCGTTGCTGTAAAAAAATCATATCGGCGATTGTGTTTTTTGAACCGGGAACAATTACAATATCGGCCTGATTTAAATCGGTGGGACTAGCAGCGTAAAACAGATTTACTTCGGGCAACTGCTCGAGCAGATTAAAATCGGTGAAATTCGACATGTGGCGCAACAAAACTACGGCAATATTTATTTTCCCGGCAACCGGACTGAATTGCTTTTTATCGACTACAACAGAATCTTCGTCGTCGATAAATATATCTCTGAAATAGGGAATTACTGCAACCACCGGCACGCCGCACAACTCTTCCAGTTTTTTTCGGCCATCGGTAAAGAGCGAAATGTCGCCCCTGAATTTATTGATGACAATTCCTTTTATT
>JALUZN010000430.1 GCA_027011835.1 Draconibacterium sp.
GTTTAAGGTTATTATTTAAATATCTCGTCTTTTATAATGCATAATTAAAAAGGTCGGTTAAAAACGCAATTAAAAAATGAATCTAAATTTCCACATTTAACCATGATTCTCATAACTGCATTGTTGCCAATATTTATTGGTTCCCAACAACCATATGGGTTTTCAAAGGAGTTTACTGTGATTGCTCCATAATTTGCAAAATTATCGTTAAAACTACCTACAACTAATACAACTGTATAGTTTTCACCACACATTGTAATATTTGTTCCTTCAGGAGGTGAAGTATAGCTAACAGTAGGGAAAAAACTAAATAGCTCAGAAATGATGCATCTATTATTTTTTAAAGAGTTTAAAAGAGTTTCAATTCTTTGCCTATGCGTTAAATTCCTAAAGTCAACAATAGATGTACCTGAGTTGCTGGTTGAGCTTCCGCCACCACCACCAGTAGATTGAGTATGATCTGGCACAGGAATATCTTCCCAACCACCAACATCATCTCCACCTCCACCAGATTCTCCAACAACATCTACGTCTCCAATAACACCTGTGCAATTTTCAATGTAAATGATATCATCTTCAATATTCATATCGCAAATATAGGTTGTGCCATCGTATTCTACAGTAACAACAGCTTTTGCACTGTTTGCGGCAAACAATATTGCCGTAACCATTAAAATGGTTTTTATAAAAGTAGTTATTTTTTTCATTGTGTTTGTAGTTTAGTTTTTAATAATGCTACGGGTGTAAATTTTGTTGTTGTGCACCAATTTTATAATATAATTCCCGGGGTTGCCTTTTATATTGGCTGTAACCGAGTAGCTGCCTTTTAATTGGCGGGTTTTTTCTTTAATAACCGCAATTTGCTGCCCGGCCGAATTAATTAAACTAATCTGGGTATTTCCATCTTCCGAGAGCGAGTAGTCTATTGTAATAGTGTTGTTTGTTGGATTTGGGTAGCATAGCAAATCAACACTCCTGGTTGCAACATAATTATTTATTGCAACATCGGTCTTAGTAGCATTTATTTGGTTTACATTGGTGGTATCGACCGTTTTTATACGGCTAACAGAACTCAGGATAAAATAACTTGGCTGAGCCGGTTCGTTAACTGCTGGATTAAACATTTGCAAGTTCCCTACTAGGTATGTTTTACCGTTTTTGTGCAAAAGCTCCAATTGCCCCTCTCTTACTTTCCACGTTATCGTTTCGCCAAATGCCCCTTCGCGTTTAATAAGTGCATTTTTGCAATACAATACATTGCCAACTTTAACAGCGGTAAAAGGCATCTTATGGTTTTGCCCGTTGTCCCAACTTCCTGTTATATTGAACTCTTTTTGCTTAATTTCTATGCTTAATTTCGACTTTTCTTCGACATATTTTTTGCTCCAATCGTAAAGTAAAAGCGTTCCTTCCCATTTCCCATCGAAACTGGTATTATAAGCGTTGAGATCTCTTTTTACAGGTTTGTACTCCGTTTTTTTAATGAGTTCAGTTTCTGTTTCGGTATTATTATCTTTATCTTGAATTATTGCCGATTTATTATTTTTTTTATTTTGCTTCTTCTTTTTTTCTTTAATTTTTTTCAACCTTACTGCTGCTTGTTTG
>JALUZN010000431.1 GCA_027011835.1 Draconibacterium sp.
AATCATATTCATACAACCGTTTCGGGTTGTTGCTTTTTTAAAGTAACTTTTTTAGCGTGGCAAATATACCGAAACAATTCAGGTTTGCAAAAATGAGTTGAGAAATTTTACTTTAAACTGATAAGAACGCAAAACGCTTGGGCAAAATTCCGAAGAGTTTTTGATTAAATGGTTAGAATTAGGAGTTTTCTTTTGTAATCGATTACCGCTCTGTATTTTATTAAAAAATCGCTGCCAATTAATCCACATATTTTTAATCCGGTTGTTTGTTGGTAAAGCTCATTAATGTGTGTAAAATCGAGGAGTGCCACTTTTAAGTTATTTATAGTTTGCGCCCCAATTTTCAAATCTATTTTGGCAAGCTGAATCTCTGTTCTCTGTTCTCCCGGTCCAATGGTGTGTATTTCGTCGGTCTCGCCCTCCAAAATAGAATAGTGTTCAGTCAGATTTTTGTTGAATACAGTTTTCGATGCACCGGTATCGACTATCCAATTCCCGGTTGTTTCGTTAGCAAAAACTCCTTTAATAATTATATGATAATTACCGGGTTCTAACTCAATAATTTGTAACGGAATTTTTATTTTCATTAATAATCGGTTTCTTATGATTCTCCCTCGGGGAGAGGAATAAAAATTGAAAAAGCGGTTAACTCCGAAGAATTAACCGCTAAAATATAACTTCCCTCTATCCGGAAAAGATTAGAATACTTTTTTTCAGACTATAAAATATTCATTCCATCTAAAACTTCCATCACTCCTTTTACCGAGTTGGCCGAGTCGTTCAGAAGTTTTTTCTCATCGTCGTTTAGTGCCACTTCAATAATTTTCTCAACACCGTTTTTACCCAAAACAACCGGAGCACCAACAAACATATCATTCAAGCCATATTCTCCTTCGAGCAGAACACAACACGGGAAAACACGTTTTTGGTTCATCACAATTGCTTCAACCATTTGTGCAGCAGCCGATCCCGGAGCATACCAGGCCGAAGTTCCCATTAAATTTACCAACTCGCCACCACCTTTTTTGGTGCGTTCAACAATGGCATTTAATTTATCGTCATCAATTAATTCGGTTACAGGAATTCCTGCAACAGTTGTATAGCGTGGCAGCGGAACCATTGTATCGCCGTGGCCCCCCATTAACAGTGCCGAAATATCGCGGGGCGAAACATCGAGAGCTTCGGCTAAAAATGCGCGGTAACGTGCAGTATCTAAAATTCCGGCCATTCCCATCACCCGGTTTTTGGGGAATTTTGCTGTTTTAAATGCTGCGTATGTCATTACATCCAAAGGATTTGAAACGATAATGATTTTAGCGTCAGGCGAATATTTAATTACATTCTCGGTAACACTTTTAACTATTCCTGCATTAATCGAAATTAAGTCGTCGCGGCTCATTCCGGGTTTACGCGGAAGGCCCGAAGTAATAACAACCACTTCCGAACCGGCTGTTTTCGAATAATCGTTTGTCGATCCGGTTATGCGCGAGTCATAATAATTAATAGGAGCTGTCTCCCATAAATCTAAAGCTTTTCCTTCCGAAATTCCCTCTTTAATATCTAACAGAACGACTTCCTGAACGATATTTTTTTCGGCTACTATCTGAGCACATGTTGCTCCTACATTTCCTGCTCCAACTACTGTTACTTTCATTTTAATCTATGTTTTAATTGTAAATTAATACTGTTGAATATTCCCTTTTATTAAAGTAACCCAAAGATAACTTTTTTTTGTTTATGTGAGAAACAAAACTGAATAACAAGAAGGAGTTTTTTGTGTTAAATAGAGAACTCGCCGAATTAGTTAAACCAGTAGGTCATTTTTAAAACCAGAGTACGATTTCGCGAGGTCCAGCTACCCGGAATATAGTTGTCGGTATAAACCAAATAAATGTCCGAAACAGGTTGGTAGCGCCATTGCAAACGCATGTTTATGTTCATGTTGTCGATTTGCTCGTTGTACTGCACAAAGGTCGACCAGAAAATTTTATCGGTAAACGTAACATCTACCTTCGGCCCAATTAACCAGTTTTGTGCACGTTCAAACGGGTCGGGTAAATTTATATCGGTGTAATTATAGTTTAAAGTAACATTTACATAAGGTTGAAAACGGTACCCGAATTCTCCTTTTACGTAATGAATCATTCCTCCATAAAATGTTCCGCGTGCAGCTTCAACCCACCAGTTAAACATTGTTTTGCGAGTCGATTCGAAATGGAAATAGTTTCCGGCAAAATCGTGCTGAGTACCGGCTTTTAAAAAATGGTCGCCCGTGTGTGTTGGGTCAAAATCTTCCTGCAGTTCAACATAAAAGTCAACATGTCCGAAACTAATCATCGACCGGTTGCTAAAATTTACCTGATAATCGAACCTGTTTTCGTGTTCAATTTTACGAAAGTCAGTGTCGAAAAAAGTGTTTAATTTAATAGTTGGCCCGTGGCTGACAACTTTTTTATTTGGCACAAAAAGGTAAGTAATTTCAGGAGCCAAAAAATTAATGCCGGTACGAATAACATACCCAACTTCGGCCTTGTAATTTTCGCCAACCGATGCCTGCGTAAATCCGGTTTTTATGTGTTTTATATTGTACATTAACGTTGCACCCTGTGAATATTGCCGGTCGGGGTTTCCGGGTTGAAAAGAGCGGTGATAAAAAAGTTTACCGGTCCAGAAATTGTTTTTACTTGCAAGATTATAATCGAATCCGGCCACCCGGTTAAACATGGTTGTATCGGCGGGTTGATTAAAGTACTCTTTATTCACAAAAATAAAACCGATGTTCGACCGGGCAAAAATCTTTTTCTGAACAGAAGCGACAGTAAAATTTCGCGAAAGAAATTCATCGGTTTTCTGAGTTGTCATATTCATAAAGCCAATTCGCAAATCGTTTCCAATCTTTCCACTTAATCGGGCACCGGCTAAAACAGGGGCATCTAATCCAATACGTCGCGAAAAAAAAGGGGTAACTTCCGGAAAACCTGCGTTGGCAAACAGGTCGCTGTTCTCTAAAAAGAATTGCCGTTTTTCGGGGAAAAACAGCTCGAACCGGTCGAAGTTAACAACCTGTTCGTCCACTTCAACCTGAGCAAAATCGGGGTTATAAGTTAAATCCAGATTCATCGACGATGAAATTCCTATTTTTGCATCGAATCCAAAATCTTTTCTATACTTAGCATCGGTACCTGCTTCGTAATCTTTGGCAACGCCACCAAAAATGTAGGGAATAAACGAGATTTGCGGTTTCGACTTTGGAAGCGGTTCTTCAAATTTCATTACTCCCGTGTAGGCCAAATTAGCCGTTGAGAATTGTCGTGGCACAGGTGCCCACGCCGACTTTTCATTCGACTTTAAATCTAACCGGCTAAAGTTTGTGTTCCACTGTTGGCTCCCCGACGGATACCGAACCGACTTGAACGGAATACGCATTTCGGTTACCCACTTATCGTCGTATTGTTTTGTTTTCGATTTCCATTTACAGTCCCAGTCGAGCGAAACGGTGTGCCCGTCAGACATGGTTCCGTCCCATTTGGCCCCCGATGCCGAAACACCAAAAGTAAAGCCGTTTGTTTGATCGAGAAAAGTGTCGAAAAATACCAGGAAATTGTCGTTACTGCCAAATTCAAAATCGCGCCTGAACGACTCCATTACTCTTTTTCCCGGAATGGTATCGTAAAATATTTGTGCCAAATAGAGAGCTTTATCGTCGTAGGTCATTAAAATTACCGACTGCTGCTTGGCAAAACCTGTATCGATGGGAAGAACCCTGTAAAAATCGGTCGCTTTTTGTGCACGCTTCCAGTCCGGTTCATTTAAAATGCCATCAATTTTTATGGCCGATTGCCTTTTTTTAACCCGGTATATAAAGTCTTTATTGAATGTGTTGGTTGTAGTATCTTTCTTTAATACGAAACCTGAATTTGCATTTACAACAACAGAAACCAGAAAGAAAATAATAACAAACAGAAATCTTATTTTCGACATTTGCTTAATTGATTTAGAGAACAAAGGAAGCAAAGTTACTAATTCTTGTAAATCTACAAACAGATGGTTACTATAATAGATTGTTAGATTACTAGATTGTTATTCGGAATTATTACTTCGTATTTGCAAAACGGAACTTTATACAAAACCAATTTTAGTTTTTCTAATATCCAAATAGTTCAGGGAAAAGGCAACGACTTTTTTATTCGGGCTGCACCAACGGATAGGTAACATTGTACAGATGCAATTGGCGGGCTTTCCGTTTGTATCCTTCCCAAAAAACAGGATGAGGTAAATGTACATCCCAGTTGCCAAATCCCAAATCGTCGGCAACAATTAAGATAAAATTCGGTTTTTGCGTAATTTTCTGGATCAATTAATCTTTCGAGTTGATGGGGCAATTAAAATATAATGAATCGGCTTTTTTTCCTGCCTGAGGTCATACTTTTGAGTTTAATCTAAAGCCAGTTCGCAGCGGCGGCCTCGGTCGGTGAGCCGGAAAACAAGCGATAACGACGTTAAAAAAATCCTGTTGTTTGAGGAGATACGACGAGTTCAGGATTTTTAGTCGTTATCGCGTAGCTTTTCCGAGTGAAGCGAACGCAGCCTTGGGCTTTTTGTTTACTTTTTGGGCTAAGCCAAAAAGTAAAATCCGCCCGATAGGGCAAAAGTAATACTCTAACTGGCAACCCAAAAGTTTAAATGCCCCTAAAAATCTATTTAAATATTGAACCAACCCGAATTATGAAGTGAGCCAATCTTCTGAGCCGAAGTTGCGATTGCAATAAAAAAAACGACGAATAAGAGTAGCGATATTTTCATCATACAGCGTATTAACTTTTAGCAAATAGTTTTAGAATAATTAATTCGCAACATAATTGGGATTCAACTCTGAAGGAACCGGAGCGTTTGTATTTTCGCGCCACTTCTCCAACATTCCAACCAATTTTTTTGCCATTTCGCGATTTGTTTTTGCGAGGTTATTTTTCTCACCAATATCGTTACTTAAATCATACAGTTCAATGTCGTTATTTTCGAAATACTGAATGAGTTTCCAGTTGCCAAGACGAATTGCAGAACCCGGTCGGGTACGGAATTTAACATCCTGCGTTTCAATATTTCCCCCCTCGAGATAAATTGGGAAATGCCAGAACAGTGGTCGGGGAGCAATTCTTGCCCCTTTAATTATTGGTAAAACCGACCGGCCGTCGATTATTTTTCCATCGGGAACATTTACTCCGGCAACATTTAGTAGTGTTGGATATATATCGAGATTGGTAACCGGTACATCTATTTTTGCTCCGCCGGCAATTTTCCCCGGCCAGTTAATAAACATGGGTTCTCGAATTCCGCCCTCGTAGTACGAACCTTTTCCGGCGCGCAACGGCCACTGCTTTGTAAACCGATAAACACCTCCGTTATCGGAAATAAAAAGAATAAATGTATTGTTTAATTTCCCCGACTCTTTTAAATAGCGAATCATTCGCCCAATCTGCGTATCGAGATTTTCTACCATTGTAGCATATTTTGCATTTTTCTGGCCGTTCCATTCTGCTTTGTTTTTGTATTTTGGCAACAAGCTTTTTACCGGCTGAAGTGGTGCATGCACCGCGTATGGCGAATAGTACATAAAAAATGGCTTGTTGCCTGTTGTTTTCAAAAACTCTATTGTTTTATCCATAATCAGATTGGTCAGGTAGTAATCTTCCGTAGGGGCTTCGAGCGGTACTTGCTTATAAGGAGGATAATAACTCCCGGGATTTCCGGCATGACAACCACCAATATTAACATCGAATCCGAACGAAAGCGGTGTATCGGAAAGATGCCATTTGCCGGCATGGCAAGTTGTATAACCGGCCTTTTTTAACACCTGCGGAATAAGAATGTTATCGGCAGGCATGTATTCGTTATTTTTTACCGGAATAATTTTTCGGTCGCGGCTTTTTCCTCTGTCCGAATTTGCAACAGTGTAAATTCCATTTCGTTGCGGCCACTGTCCACTCATTAAACAAGCGCGGCTT
>JALUZN010000432.1 GCA_027011835.1 Draconibacterium sp.
TATTTATTCATAGTATCTCTATTGTTTTTTCTGCATGAAGCACAACTATGAAATAGAAGTACCAAAGCTTTATACAACAAATGGAATTTATTTAGAAAATTGATTTCAGATTTGATGCGTAATAAGAATTAAAATATTACTTGCAGATTCAATCGTTCTTGAACATTTTATATTGTTAATCATTCTTCATTCGATTTTTAGTTCTTAAGAAGCTAAAACAAAATTTACTCACCGTCTCTTAATTCAAGAAACCAGGCGATAGATGCAACACCCGACGGAATGACTCCGGTAGAGTGCGTCTTCCCATTTAACGGAACCATTTGAATCGTATTCTCGCCTACTCCCTGACTCAAAAATCCCTGATACATCCGGTTTGTTCCCATCGTCGGCACGAAGTCGTCATTGGTACCGTGAAGCAACATGGTTGGTATTTTCGTTTTCCAGGCCGGAATACTATTTTTCGACAGCATCTCTTTTATCGACGAATACTTTTCGTCGGTGGCGTAATTATTAATATAATCGTCGGTAAAAAGAAGCGATATTTTTGTAGTTAACTCGTTGTTTATTTCTGTTCCTGACTTTGTTCCATCGTAAAGAGTTAATAATTTCGAGTCGAAAGGTGCTTTAAAAACTTCGTCAATCGGTGTTGTAATTCCATTTAGATTGTAATAGCTGTTAAAAATATAACCTAAGAAATAGGGCATCGGATAATTGTCGAGTTTCAAAACATAATCGTTAATATAATTTAAATCGTACGGGCCGGCACCACAAGCACTGGCTTTTAAATTGAATTCTTTCGAATAGTGCTGTTCCATCTCTTTTTGCAGCTGCAAAGTCGACCATCCTCCCTGCGAATATCCGGCAATGTAGTAGTCGTTATTTAACTCAATATCAAGATAGTGGCTCATCAGCTCTTTAACTGCCAATTGCATATCGATTATGGTTTGCACAGTCGACTCCTTATCGAGATACGGGTGAAACATTTTATCTGACGAGCCAAATCCAAGATAATCGGGAATGGTAATTACAAAACCTGTCGATGCCATAAACTCCAACATCAGATAAAGTTCGTTATCGGGGTTAACCGACGGAGCATTACTGTGCAACGTATTTGTGCCGTTCTGGTAACTTAAAACAGGCAACGGATTGGTTGAAGCCGGAACACAAACCAGTCCGGAAGCAATAATTTCTTCATCGTTAAACGTGGTGATGTACGTGATTTTATAAACCGTAACAGCATATTCAATTTTATTTAAAATGGGCGATAATTCAGGAAACTTATTTTCGTAGTTCTCCATAATGCTGAGAATAAACGAAGAGAGATAAGACGATTCTTTTTCGTAGCTGACTAAATACTGGTCGATTGGTTTTTGCTCGTCGTCTTTTTTAAAAAGGTCGCACGATTGAAAAATAGACGCAAGAAAAAGAGCAAGTATTAAATTTCGGAAATAATATCGTTTCATAGTTTTATTTTAGTTTTCGTTTTCAATGTAAAAGTAACAAAAAAAGATGGTTTAATTTGGGTGAAATAGTGATGAAAAGATTACTTCTTCGCATTTGGTTTAATTCCAATCGTCTCTTTTGCTCCGGTAAAAATTGCTTTCCACCAGTAGTTAATAATAGAGCGCTGCTCGTTTCGCTCGTACGAAATGGCGGTGGGCAGAAAAGTTTTTCCTTTTGGATTTTTTGAATTCAGCACCATTTTATTTGCCCAGAACGAGGCCAGTTTCGACTTCTTTCTTCCGTTTTCACCCGAGCGTAATACCGATATTTCAAAATTATCGTACCCCAGAAATAATTTCCCGGCTGCACTATTTTCATTAAAAAGAATATCGAACTGAAAGCGGTTTAAATTGCCTGAAACAATTGAAACGGGAGTCGATTTCTCAACCATATTATTCAGTGTCGACAATGGCATTGGCGATAAATTTCCCGTAACATTGTGCCGGTAACTTTTGGGTGTCATATCGAAATTAAACTTAACAGTAAGCAACCCCTGATTGTAAAGTTTTGTTGACGCATTTACAATTAATCGCGGGTTTTGGTTAATCTCCGAAACAATATTCGAAAGCTTTCCGGTTGAAAATGTGAGGTTGGTAAATTCGATAAATCCCGGCGTGTCGGAACTGTTTGTCAGTTCGCTGTATTTTAAAACCGACGGTTGCAGTAATACCGAATCGAAAACAAATTTTGTTTTTATTTTCAGCAGTAAATCCTGCGGCCACGGCGGGCGTTGTTTCTCATTAAACGGTAATCTTTTATTCCTGAAAATATCGAGATTTGTTTCACCAATTACAAGTGCTCCGGCGTGCAGTGTTTTATTTTGCAGCCACCTGTTTTCGTCAACATTTTGCAATTCAATAAAACTAATTTTTCCTTGAACATAATCGGTTTGAAATTTAATTTTCCGGTTAAATTCGTCATTCGACAAAAGCGGCGTAATACTTATATTTCGCAACACTGTATTGTGTTTCACCGAGTTATAAATTAGCGAATCGGAACTAAACTCATAAAAACCGTTGTCGGTCTTAAATTTCAAATTTGTTGTCGATAACTCAAACTCTTTCGAGTTTAACAAGTTTTCGGGTTTGCTGTTTTTGCCAATATTAATCTGGTTAAACCGCACGTTAAACTGTTTATTTATTAAAACCTTCTCGAACCAATTAAAATTGAGATTTAAATTTTGTAACAGAAGATTTCCTATTTTCACTTTATCTACATACGTTTCAACAAACGGATAGAGGTCGAGATTTTGGGCAAATTCAAGCTTGTCGCCTTTTACCGAGTCGTTAACTTCAATAGCAATATCGGGTTCAACAAGTTTTATCTCATCGAATTTAAAATAGTTATTTTCGATAGCATTTTTTACATCGAACCCCGAAAAGAAAATTTGCGGAGCAGAAATTACAAACCGGTTGTCGCTGCTTTTTTGTGTATATGCTTTAACATTTAAATTCGATATTTTAACCGTTTTCTCTTTCCTGTTAAAAGCAAGGTTCTCAACGAACAATTTATGATGATCGCCAAGAGGAGCGTTAAAATCCGAAATAGTTGCAATCAGGTTTCCGGTAGAAATCTGAATCTGATTTTGGCTGTTATTTTTTATCGCAACCTGAGGAATTGAAATATCGACAGCAAAACTACTTTTACTTTTATGCTTATCGCCTTCAACCTCATAATTTACAACATTACCGTTGTTTATTTTTAACGTTTTTAACTGAAGCGATTTAATAAATGCCGGCAGCGGAAATTTAAACCGGTTCATATTTAGCGACTTCGAAGCGCCCGCACGATTGTATATCTCGAATTTTGGCGAATTAATTTCCAACGTAGACAGTTTGAATTCGCGCGAATAGTACGCTTTTAAATAGTCGAAACCGCTTACCTGCAATTGGGGAATATAAACGCGGTAAGTGGTAGTAAGTTTCGACATTTTATCGGAATGAACATCGGGATAAAGGGTTGCATTTTTAATATAGAGCCCCGACTTTTTACTCGAAAAGTTAATTTCGCCGGCACGTAAAATATGCACACTGTCGGAAAGCAGGAAGAGTTGATTTTTAACCGAAATATCGAAATTATCGGAAAAAAGCAGCCGTTCTTTTTTCAACTCGTTTTCGTTAAGTTTAAAATTGTAGAGCGTTCCCGAAAACTCGTTATCGAACGAAGTGGTTTTCCCCTTTTTTGTATGGTTAATCCATGTAAAATTGCCATCGGGAATTGAAATCTCGTTAATATTAAAATCGTAGAGGTATTTAAAAATTAACTGGTACACTTCCGAAATTTCCTTTTTTTCTTTTGTTTTCCGAAGTATTCCAAAATTTTCGAAATGAATTTTTGGAGAAATAACCTGAAATTTATCGATGGTAAGTTTATTATAAAAAAAGGCATCGCGCAGGTTTATTCCCCAAAGTGTAATTTTTGGCACGCTAATATTATAAATCTCCGAGCGGTTAAACCGTTGCATTGTTTTAAAATCGGGATTATTCACAACCGGTTTTAATTGCAAATTATCAATTTCGAGTTTTCGGTTAAAACTTTGAATGGAGATGTGGTCGACATTTATTTTATGCAGGTTGTCGGCCAATTTCATTTGGTAGTCGGCAAATTGCAAATCGAAATGGTTGGCGTAAAAAAACTTATCGGTTTGTTGCATACTTGCCGAGTCGAGAGCAAAACCGGAGAGATTAAAATTAAAGGCGGTTTCGAAATAACTTTCTAACCTGTTTTTATTGAAAGTCTGAATTTTTAGCTGCCCGTTTTCAACGTTAACTACTTCGGAATAAACCCCTTTTAAATATGCAGTTACCATCGAAAAGAGTAGTCCGGCATCGCGTTTGTCGCCGGCACGGGCAATTTCGGTATGGTATTCTATCCGCACATTCGGATTTGAAACAGTAATGTTTCGCGTTGGAATTTTACGCGTGTGAAACAGCTTTTTTAAATTTACGTCGTCTATTTTAAGTGCTTTGCAAGTAACAAACACTCCCGTTCGGCGCAGGTTCTGCTTCGGGTCTATGGGCGAAATAGCAATGTTTTTCAACCCCAGCAAATTGGTTTTTGTTGAAACAAACATCGAGTCGGCACTAAACTGATGTTGGTTGTCGGTAAGTTTTAAAGTGTACCCGTTTACAAACATCTCCAGCTCGTTGGCGTGAAAAAGTTTATCGCTTCTTTTTGCTGAATTTTCATTTAATTCGAACCCGTTTAAAGCCACCGTTACCATTTCGAATTGTTGCTGAAAGTTTGCTGTGTCGGGCTGGTTAAATATTTTCAGGTTGGCATTTGCAAGAATAAATGTATCAATTTTTATCTCCGAAAACTGGTTCTTCACTAACGAATAAAGGTTAAATTCATTAATATCTTCAAGTCGGATTTTCCGTTTTTTCTCTTTTTGAAAAAATTCGATTTGAGGATTTTTAAATTCAACCAATTGAACTTTTAAGGTATCTTTAATAGAGAAACTTGCCAGGTTTTTACTCTTAATGTGCAGTTTTGGAACCACCACATCGTAGAGATTTTTTTGGCTGTTTTTCGTTTTATAAAACAGGTGAAACCCCGATGCATTTATGTCGGTAGTTTTTAGCGAATACCGAAGTGTGTCGATGGTTAAAATGTGCAAACTGTCGCTAAGATTATTCTGAAACCGATTCATCGTCACAAATATATCGTCGCTATCGAAAAAGTGCGAACTGCGAAAAACCATTACCGAGTCGGTTCTGAAATTTTTAATTCCGATTGAAATCTCCTGTGCATTCGAAAACTGTTTCGAATCGGTAATAGAATGATACATTTTGTAATTGGCATCAACAAAATCAATCTCACCAATGTAAATACTTTTTACCCATTTTTTAAAGAGCGGACGTATTTCAAAAAAAAGTTTATCTAAATTTTTTGCCGAATTCTTTTTTAAAATTCCTCTCCCCGAAAGGGCAAAATCAGGCTGCTTTATCGATACCGATTTACAACGAAACACCTGATGTTTAAACAATTCAAAAACTTTTATACTCGATATTTTCACCTCGGGCGAGCTAAACGAGTAAAACGTTTTGTCGGGCTCTTTTTTAATTATTTCGTTCGATATTTTTGAGTCTGTTTTTAGCGAAACAGCCGAAATTGTAATCGATACCGGATTGAACTGCAAATCAATTCTATCAAAATCGAGTTGGTAAAGACCGTTCGATTTTTCATCAACAAACCTCGAAAGGTTCTTATTAATATAGCTTTCAGCCTTAAAATAGACGAACGTACCGGCTCCTAAAACCGCAAGAAAAAGGAGAAGGAAAAACCATCCAAAAAATCTTAAAATGTATTTCTTTGCTTTTGCCATTTCAATCATCAAACATAATATAAAGATTGCTGAAAACGAAAAAGGTTGCTTCCCAACAAAAAATAGTTATTGAAGTTGTTTAAAGTTTCCGCAATAGAATTACAATAAAAGCCAGTATATTCAATGCTTTCCAATGCACTTCATTTGTTTCAAAACGTATTAAAAT
>JALUZN010000433.1 GCA_027011835.1 Draconibacterium sp.
CGGTATTCCTTAAACTTAAGTTTGCAGCTTTCCTCATCGGGGAACTGTTCTATAAAGTTAATTAATGACATACTTCTATTTTTATTTCAAAGATAATAATAATTGGGTAAATATACGGGTATTCATAATTTGTTTTATTGGCACTAATCGGGTTTACTCAAAACGATACGATTTATACCGAAGCAGGCGTTATATTGGTTGGCGAAATAAAATCGTTAAACAGAAATGTATTGACCTTAGATGCCGATTATGCCGATTCTGATTTTAAAATAAAGTGGGATGAAGTTGTTGGTGTTTCATCGAATAGTTTATTGAAAATATACACAAAAAAGGGAGCCAGATATAATGGTTACCTTGCCTATTCCGACAGTAGTGAGCGTATAATATCGGTGCAATCTGTACCCAACAACGGTGCAATAGAATTATCGGATATTGTTGAAATTTCTCCTTTGTATGAAAATTTTTCAAGAGAATAGAAATTTCGATTGATGCCGGGTTGTCGCTTTCGAAGGCAAATAACTTAAAACAAATTACAACCAATAGCAGGCTCGTGTATAAAGCCAATAAATGGAAAAGCGACATCAGCTTTACAAGTGTTTTTACCGATCAGGATGAAATTGACAAAACAAGCAGAACCGAAGGAAAAGTAAATTTCTCGTACGATGTGCTTGGAAAGGCATTTGCTTTTGTTGGTATGGATTTATTAAAAAACAGTGAACAAAAGCTAGACCTTCGAACCACATCGAAAGTTGGTGTTGGTTATTATTTTTTAAGAACAAACGGTATGTTTCTTCAAACAGGAATTGGTATTGCAAATGCAAACGAGAAATATGAAGGAGACCAGCAGTCGGATGAAAATAGTTTTGAAGGATTGGGGTCGGTAGAATTCAATGCTTTCAATATTGGCGATTTCTCCTTCCGAACAAAAATTTCAATCTTCCCAAGTTTTTCGCATGCTGGCAGAATTAGGGTAAATGGCGATGCATCGTTAAAGTGGGATTTACCTTTCGATTTTTATATAAAAGCCAGTTATACGCACGATTTCGACAGTAAACCTCTTGCCGAAGGAGTTCCTAACAACGACTACGTTTTTCAAACCAGTATTGGATGGGAGTTTAATTAATATTTATTTACTCAAACCACACAGATTTTACCATCTCCCCTTTTTCTAATCTTTTTTCAAATATTTTCATTTAAACATGAACAATTGCAGGAGACAATTGTCGTTACAATAAAAAACGATAAATTAATTATTTACTCAAACAAAGTATTATGAAATCAAAAAAATTATTTCTTGCACTATTGTTTTTAGCCGTATTTACCAACCTTTTTGCACAAAACGACACCCTCTATTCTGCAACCGGGGATGTTTTGGTTGGTGAAATAAAATCGGTTAACAAAAATGTATTAACCTTCGACACCGATTATGCCGATTCAGATTTTAAGATTGAATGGGGCAATGTTAAAGGATTAAAGTCGGTTACAGAAGTTATAGTTTACACAAAAGAGGGAAAACGATATGTAGGTTACTTATCGTACAACAACAACGACGAACGAAAAGTTGTTCTAAAAAATTCAGAAACTGAGGTAAATCTAACATTAGACGAGATTGTTGAAATAGAAACGCTGAGTAGCAGTTTCTGGGACCGGATTTATATCTCGATTGATGCCGGGTACTCGTTTAACAGCGGAAACAATTTATCGCAACTATCGGTTTCGGGCAAGGTTAAATACAATGCCGAGAACTGGCGTTTGGGAGCCGGATTTAATAATGTGGCAACCAATCAGGATGGCGTTGACCCCACAACCCGTAACGAAGCAAATGTCGACTTCACACGCGATATTTATGGTAAATCGTTTGCTTTTGCCGGTCTCGAATTTTTGGAAAACAGCGAGCAAATGCTCGATCTGAGGACTACTTCTAAACTCGGGCTGGGTTATTATTTTATTCGTAACAACGGAATGTTCTTACAAGCAAGTGCAGGTGTTGCCAATGCAAACGAAAAATATGGCGGAGCAACACCTAAAACCGAAAATAGTTTTGAAGGTCTCGGTGCGCTCGAATTCGATGCTTTCGACATCGGCGACTTTTCGTTCAGAGCAAAAGTAAGTGCCTTCCCAAGTTTCTCGAACAAAGGACGAGTAAGAATAAACAGCGATGTCTCAATGAAATGGGATTTACCACTCGACTTTTATATTAAAGCAAGTTTTATTCATAATTACGACAATAAACCTTTGGTTGAAAATGTAGCTAAAGGAGATTATGTTTTCCAAACCAGTATTGGTTGGGAGTGGGATTGATAAAGCAAAAACTTCATTGTTAAAAGTCTTAACCGGTAATTGGTTAAGACTTTTTTTTATTGTTTTCACCTCATACCAAAGCTAAAAATAACTTCAGCTATTTTTCCAAAAAGCTAAATGGATTGAGTTTATACTCAAACCACATAGCTTTTAGGTTTTTATACTCGTTCTTTTTGCCCGCAGCTTTATCGAAAAACATTGTAGTAACCCGTTACAACGCAGTTTTTCGCTTCGCTGCGAACAAAAATAACTTCGTCTATTTTTCCAAAAAGCTAAATGGATTGAGTATATTTGCGCAAATTTTTAAAATTATGAGCAAACCGGAATTGACCGAACAGGAAGGAATAAGAAGAAAGTCATTAAAAAGACTGCGCGAATTGGGTATCAATCCGTACCCGGCAGCCGAGTTTAAAGTAAATGCAACGGCAGCTGATATAAAGGCAAATTTTAGTGACAATGATAAAAAATATAAAGACATAATTTTTGCCGGTAGATTAATGAGCCGCCGCATTATGGGAAAAGCTTCGTTTGCCGAATTGCAAGACCATACCGGACGGATTCAAATTTATGTAAACCGCGATGAGATTTGCCCGAACGACGATAAAACGTTATACAACGAAGTATTTAAAAAGCTTCTCGATATTGGCGACATTATTGGAGTTAAAGGGTTTGTTTTTGTAACTCAAATGGGCGAAATTTCCATTCATGTAAAAGAACTTTTTGTACTTAATAAATCGTTACGGCCGCTCCCCATTGTAAAAGAGAAAGACGGAAAAACATACGATGCATTCACCGACCCGGAACAGCGATACCGGCAGCGTTATGTCGATTTAATTGTAAATCCACAGGTGAAAGATGTGTTTATGAAACGTACAAAAATTATAAACACCATGCGCAATATGTTTAACGAATACGGTTATTTCGAAGTAGAAACGCCAATTTTACAACCCATTCCGGGAGGTGCATCGGCTCGTCCGTTTATTACACACCATAATTCATTAAACATTCCACTCTACCTTCGCATTGCAAACGAACTCTATTTAAAACGATTGATTGTTGGCGGTTTTGAAGGTGTTTACGAATTCGGAAAAGATTTTAGAAACGAAGGAATGGATCGTACGCACAACCCCGAATTTACAGTAATGGAAATTTATGTGGCGTATAAAGATTACAAGTGGATGATGGGCTTTACCGAAGAGATTTGCGAACGTGTTGCGATGGAACTGCACGGAACAACAAAAGTACAGGTGGGCGACAATATCATCGATTTTAAACGCCCCTATCCGCGGGTTACCATGTACGAAGCAATTAAAGAATTTACCGGTTACGATATAGCAGGTAAAAGCGAAAAAGAACTTTTCGAGATTTGCGATAAACTGGGAATTGAAACCGACCCCACAATGGGAAAAGGAAAACTTATCGATGAAATTTTTGGAGAAAAGTGTGAAGGCAATTACATACAACCCACATTTATAACCGATTATCCAAAAGAGATGTCGCCGCTTACAAAAGAGCACCGCGACAATCCGGAGCTAACCGAACGTTTCGAGTTAATGGTAAACGGGAAGGAACTTGCAAATGCATACTCCGAGCTGAATGACCCGATTGATCAGCGAGAGCGTTTTGAAGATCAGCTGAAATTATCGGAAAAAGGCGACGATGAGGCAATGTTTATCGATCAGGACTTTTTACGGGCACTGGAATACGGAATGCCGCCCACATCGGGAATGGGAATTGGAATAGACCGCCTTACCATGTTTATGACAAACAGTTCCTCCATTCAGGATGTTCTTTTCTTTCCGCAAATGAAACCCGAGAAAAAAGCAGTTGAACTAACCGACGACGAAAAACTGATACTTAAATTGTTAAAAGAAAATTCGCCCGTTGAATTAACCACCCTTAAAACAAATGCTGCACTCAGCAATAAAAAGTGGGACAAAGCAATTAAAGGGCTTACAAAAAACAAACTGGCTAAAGTTGAAAACAGCGATGCCGGACTGTTTGTCGAGGCAGTATAAATCGTTAAAAAAAACAGAAGAACCGTTCTATCCATTTAGAGCGGTTCTTTTTATAACTCCTTTTCTCCATCAATTTTCTTAACAATATTTCCCTTCTATTTTAGCCAAAAATTTGCAAAAGTTAAATATCGCAATATCTTTGTTATGCCTTATTTAATAAACTTTGAGAAACCTGACTAAATATTGTAGTTCCCCAATTCCTACGTTTTGCACGATTTATTGTGGTAAAAACCTCAGTATATTTTTAAACAACTAAAACTTAAACTTATGGAAACTCCATATCTGATACTAATAATTGTTTTTATTCTTGCACCGGCAGTTGTAATTTTTCTTGAAGGGAAATACAATATTTTAAAAAAAATAGGTGCAGTGTTGGTCTGTTACGGAATAGGATTGGCCATTGGAAATATGGGTGTTTTACCCGAGGGATCAGATAAGATTCAAAATATGCTTACCACAATTACAATTCCTCTTTCGTTACCATTAATCCTTTTTTCGATGGATGTTAAAAAGTGGTTTATGAATGCAAAATCTGCTTTTGTTTCACTGCTTATTGGAATTGTTTCGGTATTGGTAGTAATATTTCTAGGGTACTGGATTTTTAAAGGCAAAATTGAAAATATATGGCAGGTCTCGGGAATGTTGGTTGGTATTTATACCGGAGGAACACCAAATATGGCAGCAATAAAATCGGCACTCGGAATTTCGCAGGAGTTATATATTCTTACACACACCTACGAAATGTCGCTAGGGGCATTGTATCTTATTTTTGTTCTCTCCATTGGGCAGCGGGTGCTGCTTTGGATTCTCCCTGCCTATAAATCGCCCGTAAAAAAAACCATCGACTACGGAAAACTTGAAATTGAAGAGGAGGAGGAGTTCGAGTCGTACGACGATATTTTAAAAAAAGGCACTCTAATTCCTTTAATCGGAGCGTTCTTCCTCTCGGTTGCTATTTTAGGCGTAAGTTACGGCATTAGCATGTTGTTCCCCGAAGATTTTAAAACAGCTGCAATCATTCTGTTTATCACAACATTTGGAATCGCTTTTTCGTTTGTTCCGAAAATAAAAAATATAAAAAAAACATTTCAACTGGGAATGTATCTGATTTTAATATTTAGTGTTACAGTGGCATCGATGGCCGACATTAATCAGTTGGCAAACATTTCGTTCTCGTTATTCTATTATGTTGGACTGGCAATGTTCGGTTCGCATTTTTTACATGTTTTAATTGCCCGTATTTTTAAGATAGATGCCGATACGGTATTAATATCGGGAAGCGCATTAATTTGTTCCCCTCCTTTTGTTCCGGTTGTTGCCGGTGCATTAAAAAATAAAGAGATTATTTTAACCGGATTAATTGTTGGTATTGCCGGCTATGCAATTGGGAATTATCTCGGTGTTGCCGTTGCATACATATTAAAATAAACGCTATTTGTATTCTTTCAATAACGTAACGAATTCAAATTAATTCCCTGCGTATTCAAATATGAATTTATATGAGTGATTCTTTTTGTTTATATTTATATGAATCTTTCAAAAAAGTAACTTACTTTTATAAATATTTTTATTTTAAAACAAACATTATTAAATTATCAATCATGAAAAAAAATCTACTATCTGTTTTTTTTGCACTTGTTGTTTTTAGTACTGCATTTGCACAAGTCCCTGCC